>JBELHW010000074.1:0-7119 GCA_042091225.1 Cryomorphaceae bacterium
TCCACCAACGCCTAATTTAGTGCCTCCAAAATACCTTACTATTACTACTAAAGCGTTAGTTAAATCGTATGAAACCAATTGCCCTAAAATTGGTTTTCCAGCCGAATTTAAAGGTTCTCCATCGTCATTTGCCCTTTGGTATTGTTTTTCTGACCCTATTACATAAGCATAACAAAAATGCCTTGCATTAAATTCAATTTTTTTTAAATCGTTAATTCTATTCTTCACATCTTCTTTGGAGTAAACTTTAAAGCTGAAGCCAATAAACTTGCTTCCTTTTTCTTTGTAAATAGAGCTTGAATTCTGTCTTATTTCTTTATAGGTAAACTGTTTCATGAATAAATTAAGATAATCATTGAAATGCCAGCGAGAAGTAAACCAAATACATTTTTTAGGGTTAATTGTTCTGAGTAAAATTTCCAACCTATTAAAGTAGATAATGCAACAACCCCAATATTTATAATTGGGAAAACTAATGATGAATGATTAAATTCTAAAGTTTTTAATAAGAAATAAATACTAAAAAAGTTAGGAATTCCTAGAACAATTCCAGCTAAAATATTTTTAAGCTTTAATTTATTTCTTTTGAAAATTAAATATATTGATCCGCAAACGAATGCAATTAAAAATATAGTGGAAGTAAATAAATTAGCTTCTTTATCGTTCGAAATAAAATTATATTGGATAAGTGATAAAGATGTGTCTAGTATTCCTGTTCCAAAAAACAAAATTATAGCAAGATATAAAGGACCTCTTTTATTTTCATTTTTAGTAATTGTCAAATAAATTGACAAAAGAGCGATGAAGATTGCTGCAATTTTTAAACTAGAGATTTGTTCGTTTTGAAAAAGAACTCCAGCCAAAACAGGTATTACAAGAGACATTTTGCTCGAGAGTGAACTTATTGTAACTCCAAGTTTTTGAGTTGTTTTTGCCATTACATTAAACATAACAATGAAATATATCCCTAGTATAATTGCGTAAAGTATCCATTTACTGTTAAATGCAAAATTCAAATCGCTAATTTTGAAGTCAGTAAATAATAATGCTAATATTCCTGCACACAAATAATTAAAAGTAATAGCTTGTAGAGTGTCTATATTTCGTTTAGAAAATTCTCTAAAAATGATAAATAATAAAACAGTAAAAACTACCGTAGGAACAAGATAAATCATTGGTTAAAAAAATAGAAAAGGTTATCAGTATCTATTTTTTCTACTAGAGATGCATCATTATCAAATACTGGAGAAAGAATGCCTTTATTTAATAACTTGTCTGATTCAAATACTCTAGCTTCGTCCCAACAATTACTATTAATAAATTGTTGAATAGTAATTGTTCCTCCTTCAATTATAACCGAATGTACTTTTAATCTATAAAGTTGATTCATAAGGCTATTAATGAAATTATTAAAGTCTATTTCTAAATCAAATTCACTTGATTTTTTTTTACAAAGTCTGTAGGTTTTTGAATCTTTGTTGAAAACATTTAACGTATTAGATAAATCAGAATCTTTATCAATAACAAATCTTATCGGATTTTTTGAGTCAGCTTGGCGAGAAGTTAGAAAAGGATTGTCTTTTAAAGCAGTATTTTTACCAATCAAAATACCACTCTCTATAGACCTCCATTTGTGAACTAAACTTTTGGAATCTTTAGAGGTCATCCAAAAAGAACTTGTCTGATTCTCGGGAGCAATAAACCTGTCTTTAGATTGAGCCCATTTTAAAATAACATATGGTCTTTTCTCATTATGAAAAGTATAAAACCTTCTGTTTAAAGATTTACAATCATCTTCTAAAACATTTATTTTAACTTCAATACCAGCTTTTTTTATTTTTTCAATACCCTTTCCGTTAACTTCCGAAAAAGAGTCCAATGCACCAACAACTATTTTTTTTAAGTTATGGTGAATAATTAAATCTGAGCATGGAGGTGTTTTTCCAGTGTGTGCACAAGGTTCAAGATTAACGTATAAAGTAGACTCTTTTAGTTTAGACTTGTCTTTCACATTATTAATGGCATTTACTTCAGCATGTTCCTGACCATATTGCATATGATATCCTTGACCTATGATTTCGTTTTGGCATACAATGACACAACCTACCATTGGATTGGGTAAGGCATTAGGGAATCCTTGTGAGGCTAATTCAAGGCATTTTTGCATGTAAAATTCATCTGTCATAAAGCACAAATTTAATTAAATTGCAACGATGAAAAAATTAAAACAAGTTGTAAATTTTTTTTATGAAAAGCTTGATACTATTTATGATCGTGATGAGTTAGATGGATTAATTTATTGGACTATAGAGTCTTACTTTAACCTTTCTAGATCTAAGTTTAAGTTGATTGACGACAGAGTTTTAGCTCAAAATGAGATAGAATTTTTATTGGATGTTGTTAAAAGATTAGGTAATAATGAGCCCATACAGTACATTTTTGGGGAAACGACTTTTTATGACCTTCCATTTAAAGTTGACAAAAATTGTTTGATTCCACGGCCTGAAACCGAAGAACTTGTAAATTGGGTTTTAGAAAATCCGAAAAGTAAAATTTTAGATTTAGGAACAGGAAGTGGGTGTATTGCAATAAGTGTAAAGAAAAATTGCAATGCTGATGTTAGTGCAATTGACATAAGTGAAAAAGCTTTAGAGTTAGCATCTTTCAACGCCATTAAAAATAATGTTTCGATTAAATTTTCAAAGGAAGATATTTTTGAAATTGATAAATTAGAGAAAGTTGATGTTATTATAAGCAATCCTCCATACGTTTTAGAAAGTGATAAAAATAAAATGAAAGAAAATGTTTTGCAATTCGAACCATATCAGGCATTATTTGTTCCGGATGAAGATCCATTAAAATTTTATAAAAAAATAATATCAATTGCTAAAAAATCTCTAAATAAAAATGGATATATTTATTTTGAAATTCATGAGAATAAAGCAAATGAAATTATAGATTTGTTTTGTGAAAATTATTTTTCTAATATAGAAGTTAAAACAGATTTACAAGGTAAACAAAGAATGATAAGAGCTCAATTTATAAAAGAATGAGTAAAAAAGATAGAATTGAATTTTTAAGAGAAAGCATCAATAACTATAATTATAATTATTATGTGTTGGATAAATCTTTGATTTCGGATTTTGAATTTGACAAATTACTTGAAGAATTAATTTTTTTAGAAAATAAATACCCCCAATTTTTCGATCCTAATTCACCAAGCCAAAGAGTAGGTAGTGGATTAAGTGATCAATTCGTCTCGTTAGAACACAAACACAGGATGCTTTCATTAGGAAATACTTATTCTGAAGATGATTTAATTGATTTTGACAACAGAATAAAGAAAATAGTTGAAACAGAAATAGAATACGTTTGTGAGTTAAAATATGATGGCGTTTCTATTAGTTTGATTTATAAAAATGGTTTTTTTATACAAGCTTTAACTAGAGGTGATGGTTTTAAAGGAGATGATGTAACTCAAAATATTAAAACAATTAAATCTATTCCGCTAAAACTTAAAAATGATTACCCAGAAGATTTAGAAATAAGAGGCGAAATTTTTCTACCTATAAATGGGTTTAATAAAATGAATGAAATTAGGGTTGATTCTGGTTTAGAGCCCTTTGCAAATCCTAGAAATGCTGCTTCTGGTAGTGTAAAAACTTTAAATAGTTCTGAAGTTGCGAAAAGACCTCTTGATTGTTTTTTATACTATACAATTTTAAATAAAATTGATCAAAAAAGAACCCACTCTCAAAGTTTAGAAGAAGCAAGAAAATGGGGGTTTAAAGTTCCAAATGAAACTAAAGTTTGTGCTAATATAAATCAGGTAATAGAATTTGTCAATTCCTGGGAAAATAAAAGACATGACCTTCCTTATGAAATTGATGGAATAGTTATTAAAGTGAACGATTTAAATTTACAAGATCAATTGGGCTTTACTGCTAAATCTCCTCGTTGGGCGATTTCTTATAAATTCAAAGCGGAGCAAGTATCTACGGTTTTAAATTCTGTTGTTTACCAAGTTGGAAGAACTGGTGCTATCACTCCGGTTGCTAACCTTGAACCAGTTCAGTTAGCAGGCACAACTGTAAAAAGAGCATCCCTGCATAACGAAGATCAAATCAAAAAACTTGATTTAAGGGTTGGTGACACCGTCTATGTTGAAAAAGGTGGTGAAATAATTCCAAAAGTTATTGCTGTTGATATTAAACAGAGAAACTTATTTACATCTTCAGAATTTCATTATATTTCTAATTGCCCAGCATGTAATTCTGAGCTTGTTAGATCAGAAAACGATGCCAAACACTATTGTATAAATAGTGATAACTGTCCACCTCAAATAAAAGGTAAAATTGAACATTTCGTTTCTAGAAAAGCGATGAATATTGATGGTTTAGGATCAGAAACTATTGAGTTGCTAATCGAGAATAAGCTTATAAAATCAGTAATTGATTTATATTCTCTAAAATTAGAACAATTATTACCTTTTAAAAAGAACGGCCAGAAATGGGCTCAAAATATTATTGATGGAATTGAAGCTTCAAAACAAAATTCGTTTGATAAATTACTCTTCGGATTAGGAATAAGATTTGTAGGAGCCACCGTTTCTAAAGTTTTAGTCAATCATTTTAAAGATGTTGATTTATTAATCAAGGCAAGTCTTGAGGAGCTAGAAAATGTAGATGAAATAGGAGAAAAGATAGCCCAAAGCTTAATAAATTATTTTGAAGATCAAGAAAATTTAAAGTCTATTGAAGTTCTGAAATCGTTCGGATTACAACTTAAAAAAACAGACGATGAGGCTTTGTTATCTGAAAAACTAAAAGGTAAGTTAATTGTTATCTCTGGTGTCTTTGAAAAGTATAGTAGAGATGAACTGAAAAAAATAATTGAACAACATGCAGGAAAAAATGTTGCATCAATTTCTAAAAAAACTACTTTTGTACTTGCTGGTGAAAAAATTGGTCCAAGTAAAAAAGATAAAGCTGAAAAACTTGGAATTCCTTTTGTTTCCGAATTAGAATTTTTAAAGATATTAAGCTGATGCAAATTCAATTTGTAGAAAAAATTAAACAAAAAGTAGGAGATTACTTTTTTAAAAAAGACCTTAAATTTAACAATAGAAAAAGAGTTGTTCATAATTTTCAAACAGCTAAATCTATTGGTATTTTATATGATGCTACAGACCTTAAAGATATGTTAATGGTTAGCGAGTTTGTTAACGATTTATATCAATCTAAAAAAGATATAAAGGCTCTTGGTTTTGTAAACAAAAATGAATTGTCACACAACCATATACCAATGCTTCAATTTGATTTTTTCTTTTTAAAAGATTTGAACTGGTATTATAAACCTCAAAATTATGTGATCAAAAATTTCTTAGAAAAGGACTACGATATTTTAATTAATTTGTGTACTAGCAATTGTGTGCCAGTAAAGTATTTAGCGGGTAGCTCAAAAGCAAAATTTAAAGTTGGAAAATTTGAACATAATCTTTCAGATTATGATATGATGATTGATGTAAAAAAAGATTCCTTAGAAACCCTTATCAAAGAAGTAAAACATTATTTAAATTTAATTAATAAAAATGGAAAATAAACTAGTTGGTACTGGGGTTGCTTTAATTACTCCTTTTAATTCTGATCTTAGTGTAGATTATAACTCCCTTGAAAAAATTGTTAATCATTGTATTGATGGAGGTATAGATTATTTAGTGGTTCTAGGAACCACAGGTGAAAGTGTTGTGCTTTCTAAAGATGAAAAAGAAAAGATTCTAAAACATGTTATTGAAATAAACAATGGAAGACTAGCTGTAGTTTTAGGATTAGGAGGGAATTGTACAGATTCTGTTGTTAGAGAATACAAAAGTTATAATCTTGATGGGGTAGATGCAATACTCTCTGTATCACCCTACTATAACAAACCATCTCAAAAAGGAATTTATTGCCATTATAAAAAGTTGTCAGAATCGTTTAATCATCCTATTGTTTTATATAATGTTCCTGGAAGAACCTCTTCAAATATTAGTGCTGAAACAACTTTAAAATTAGCTAAAGATTTTGAAAATGTAATTGCAATAAAGGAAGCTAGTGGAGATTTAGATCAAATAATGACTATCATAAATAATAAACCCAATGATTTTCTTGTTATTTCTGGAGATGATGGACTAACTCTTGCAATGGTTTTAATGGGAGCCAAGGGAGTTATTTCTGTAGCAGGACAAGCTTTCCCCCAACTATTTTCGCAAATGGTAACAGAAGGTTTAAATGGAAATGTTTCGAAATCTAATGAAATTCATTATAAATTATATCCATTATATAACTCTTTGTACAAAGACGGAAATCCTGCAGGAATAAAAGAGTGTTTGAGCTATTTAGAGATTTGTCAATCAGACCTAAGATTACCATTAGTAAACGTAGAACAAAGCACAAGAGAAGAATTAATAAAAATTACTGAATCTCTAAAAGCTAGCTAATTTTTCAGAGACATATTCTCCTTTTTCAAGTTTTTCTTTAATAGAGGAGAAGCTATCTATTGTGTACTTAACGTCTTCCATAGTATGAATAGCTGTAGGAATCAGACGCAACAAAATAACTCCTTTAGGAACAACGGGATAGGTTACAATGGAACAAAAGATATTGAAGTTTTCTCTAAGATCGTAAGTCAGATTTGTTGCTTCTCCAACACCTCCGCTTAAATATACAGGAGTAACAGCAGATTGGGTATTTCCAAGATTAAAGCCAGCTTCTTTTAATCCGCTTTGCAATGAGTTTGCAATTTTCCAAAGATTATCTTTAAGTTGTGGCTTACTTTGTAAAATTTCTAATCTTTTTATAGCGCCAATAACAATTGGCATTGGTAAAGATTTAGCAAAAATTTGAGATCGCATATTGTACCTTAAATATTCTATAACATCTTCAGTTGAAGAAATAAAGGCACCGATAGTTGCCATTGATTTAGCAAAGGTTCCGAAGTAAACATCAATTTCATTATGACAGCCAAGGTGTTCTCCAGTCCCATAACCTGTTTTTCCCATAGTTCCAAAACCATGAGCATCATCAACAAATAATCGGAACGAATATTTTGATTTTAAGGCAGAGATTTCTTTTACTTTAC
>JBELHW010000075.1:0-7063 GCA_042091225.1 Cryomorphaceae bacterium
CAACATTGAAACCAATTCATAGTGTTTGATTGAAAATTGAAAGTGACTTGTAACATTTAAAAATCAATAACAGGAATTTAAAATTTGATTAAGGAAGTTTTCTAATCCAAATGTTTGGTCTATCCCTATTCAACAGTAACAGATTTAGCTAAATTTCTCGGTTGATCTACATTACAACCTCTCATTACAGCAATATGATAGGACAATAACTGTAAAGGTATGTTAGCTAATATAGGTGTTAAAGGCTCTGCAACTTCAGGAATTTCTATAATATAATCAGCAATCTCTTTAACCGCAATATCTCCTTTAGTCACTACTGCTATAACAACCCCATTTCTTGCTTTAACCTCTTGAATGTTACTTAACACTTTTTCGTAATGGCCTTTTTTTGTTGCAATTACGACAATAGGCATATTTTCATCAATCAAAGCTATAGGGCCATGTTTCATTTCAGCAGCAGGATAACCTTCTGCATGTATGTAAGAAATCTCTTTTAGCTTAAGAGCACCCTCTAAAGCAACCGGGAAATTATATCCTCTTCCTAAATACAAAAAGTTTTGTGCATCCTTAAATTTAGAAGACAACTCTTCAATGTATTCGTTTGTAGAAATCATACTTTCTACCTTAGAAGGTACAGTTTCTAATTCGGTTATCAACTCTCTGTAATAGCTTTCAGAAATAGACCCTTTTTTACGTGCAAACATAAATGCCATAAGAGTAAGGATTGTTACTTGGGCTGTAAAGGCTTTTGTTGAAGCTACACCAATCTCTGGACCGGCATGAGTGTAAGTTCCTCCATCACTTAATCTTGCAATAGAAGATCCAACAACATTACAAATTGCTAAAACAGTAGCTCCTTTATCTTTTGCTAGTTTCATAGCGGCTAAAGTATCAGCAGTCTCACCAGATTGAGAAATAGCTAAAACAACATCATCTTCTGTAATAACAGGATTTCTATATCTAAATTCAGAAGCATATTCTACCTCAACAGGAATCCGTGCTAAATCTTCTAGTAAATACTCACCAATTAATCCGGCATGCCAAGAAGTTCCACAGGCAACAATAATTATTTTGTTTGCATTAATAATCTTGTTCTCATAGTCGGCGATTCCTCCTAATTTTACTTCTGAAGTTTCTAATTTTAACCTCCCTCTAAAAGTATCAGCAATTGACTTAGGCTGTTCAAAAATTTCTTTTAGCATAAAGTGTTCATAACCACCTTTTTCAATAGATTCCAAGCTCATCTCCAACTCTTGTATGTATGGCGTTTTGATCACATTGTCTATGGTTTTAAGCTCTAGCTCATGGCCAACACATAGACGAGCTATTTCGCCATCTTCTAAATACAAAACCTCTTTAGTGTACTCAACGATAGGACTAGCATCGGAAGCAATAAAATATTCTCCCTCATTAATGCCTATAACTAAAGGCGATCCTTTTTTTGCAACTATAATTTCATCGGGATTATCGCTAGAAATAACTCCAATTGCATATGCTCCTACAACCTCATTTAGGGCTAATCTTACCGCTTCAAATAAACTTAAATTGTCCTGATTTTTTATTTCTTCAATTAGGTGGACTAAAACCTCCGTGTCGGTTTCGCTTTCAAACTTATGCCCTAACTTAACAAGTGCTTTCTTTATAGAATCATAATTTTCTATTATCCCATTGTGTATTAGTGTAATATCCTTATTCTGTCCGCTATGAGGATGAGCATTAACGTCATTAGGTATTCCGTGTGTTGCCCAACGAGTATGGCCAATTCCTATAGTACTATTTAAATTTTTTCCTTCACAAAAAGCTTCTAAATCAGAAACTTTCCCTTGTTTTTTATAAATATTTAAACCAGAGTCGTAGAGTGCTACCCCAGAACTATCGTATCCTCTATATTCTAGTCTCTTTAGTCCTTTAATTAAAATTGGATAAGCCTGTCTACTTCCAATATAACCTACTATTCCACACATATCTAAAAGCTTGTATAAGTAACTGTTAATGTAACTTCTTGTTCTATCAAGGTTCTATTTGCACTTACAGAATTACCAACGGGTAAAATATATAAAGCACTATCGTTGTATTGTTGGTCAACAAGAGCTTGCAAATATTTACTGATGTTAAACTCATAATAATCGTTTTGTAAAACTCCTCCATAATGAGCCGCTCCCTCAAAAAAGTCAGGAATAAACAGAAGGGTTTGATTGCCATCTTTTCTCAATAACGATAGAGAATTATGAGGTCCAAAATTAGAATCGTAACCAGATTCAACATCAAATTTTATAATCGCTTTATTAATCACCTTAGATTGCAACGTATCTCTAATTGAAGTAAGGTCATTAAATAAAATTTTAATAATTGGCCCTCCCATCGATTGTACTCCAACAAAATTAAAAGGCTCGTTATTCTCTACTTCAAAATGGTTTACTCTAGAAGCAGAACTTCCGATTGTAAGGTTGTAGCTAGAGCTATCATTATAATAAATAGTAAGTTTAGATTGGGCATTTCTCAAGTCAAAATAACAAATGGATGCTGACTCGGATTGACTTTGGCTAAGCCTTAAGCTAATTCCTTTCAAATACTCTAAAAAAGCATCGTTATTAGCTAAATCACCAGAAGAGGCATCTAATATATACTGGCCTAACTGATCCGTTCTCAATTCAAGTTTAGTCGTGCCAACAGTGTCGCTGTCTGTTTGTAACAGTATGTTAGGTTTAGGAAAAAACGTGTTTTCTATAGGAGTAGCAAAATCTATTGAAGATAAAGCTTGAGTAGAATAAAATGTATCTTCATATTCTATCACATCCTGAAGTTTTTGAATGTTTAGTTTGAGTGCAACAGTAGTATCTCCGTAATAACCAGAATAAACTAAAGATAAAACTGCTGAGTCAAGAACAGGATTGTCCCCAAAACTTACATCATTTTCTGGAAGTAAAAGTTGTGTTGAAAATTCAGACTTTGCTTGCCCGAATGGCTCCGATTGATAAATGCCAAATAAGGCCAGTAAATTCTCATCTGAGCGAACCGAATCACCCTTAATGCTAGAAAGTGAAAAAGACGGATTTTGACTAAACGATGAAAGAGTAATTTTATCGCCCTCTGGCTGTATTTCTAACCCAATTAAATCTGGATCAGTACAAGAAAAAATGGTCGTTAAAACTAACGACCAAGCTATTCTATTGAATCTCATTTTGATTTTACTTTTTAAGATAGTATTGCTTCTTCTTCCAGCAGTTCGTCGTATAAAGCATCAAAAGCTTCTATACAATCTTCCTCTGAATGGTAGTCTAACGACTTTTTACCTGAATCTATTATGTATTTTTCAATTTCAGCATCAACGTTTTCGCATCCACAAACCACAGCATCAGCAAAATCTATCGCTATTTTGTGTAAATTTTTAATGCTAGGATCAGCTATTTTAGCAACATCTTCATCTTCAACTCCATTAACCTTTGCCTTTCTTGCCATATCTGAACTTAGCTCTCCGCCAATTTCTTGATTGAAAACAGAATATACTATTTTAGTATCGGCAAAAATAGGGTCGTCAGCAAATGCCTTTTTTAAATACATTGGCACTAAGGCTGTCATCCAACCACTACAATGCACAACATCTGGAGCCCATCCTAATTTTTTAACAGTTTCTAGAACACCTCTGCAAAAGAAAATTGCTCTTTCGTCATGAAAATCGAAAAACTCTCCGTCTAACTCGTGCATAAAAGTTTTTTTCGGGAAATAATCTTCATTCTCGATAAAATAAACCTGCATTCTTACAGGCTGTAATGATGCTACTTTAATAATTAAGGGATAATCAAGATTGTCTAGAATCATATTCATACCAGACAGACGAATAACTTCATGTAATTGATTTCTTCTTTCATTTATACAGCCAAACTTTGGCATGAATATTCTAATATCCTTCCCTGACTCCATTATTCCCTGAGGAACAGTTCTGCCCAAATCTGAAATTTTAGACTCAGATAAATAAGGACTAATCTCTTGTGAAACAAATAACACTCTTTTCTTTTGCATATCCATACTTGGTATTTTTAAATGCTGTTTCAAACAGATCAAAACAGTAAAGCAAAAGTACGAAATTTATAGCCAAAAACCAAGTAAAATATTAAATTTACATCCTTAAAAACTAATAAATGCAAGTTACAACTACGATTAACGAATACCGCAAAACAATAAACCAAAGAACAAACAAAAATTCTTTGATTGGATTGGTTGCTACCATGGGAGCGCTTCACGATGGCCATCTATCTCTTATCAAAACAGCAAAAAAAGAGTGTGATTTAGTAGTTTGTAGCATATTTGTTAATCCTACTCAATTTAATAACCCTGAAGACTTTAAAAGCTATCCCGACACAATAGAAAACGACATTAAATTATTAGATCAAGTAGATTGTGACCTATTGTTTTTGCCTAGTGAAGCTGAAATTTACCCTAAAAACATAAAGCTTAATCATTACTTTTTAAATGAGTTAGACGTTTTGTTTGAAGGAGAAAAAAGACCGGGCCATTTTAATGGTGTTTGCAATGTGGTCCATCGGTTGTTTGACATCATTAAGCCTCAAAAAGCATACTTTGGCAAAAAAGACTTCCAGCAATTAGCTATAGTAAAATACATGACCGAAAGCTTAAGTTTAAATGTAGAAATTGTTGGCTGCACCACAGAAAGGGAAGTTAATGGATTAGCAAAAAGTTCAAGAAATCTTTTGCTTTCAAAAAACGCAAAAGAGAAGGCAGGGATTATTTATAAGAGCATGGCCCAAGCTAAAGATAACTTAGGTAAAGTGAATATTTTAGAATTAATACAGACTGCTAAAAACAACATAAAAACATTGCCTAATTCCGAAATAGAATACGTAGATATTGCAGAAGTTTCAAGCATAAAGCCAGTTAATAAATTTACTGGCAATCAAAAACTTGTTATGCTGGTAGCGGTATCAGTAGAGAATGTTAGATTAATCGATAATTTAATGCTAAATGAGTAAGTTTGTACCTATGAAAATTGAGTTAGTAAAATCTAAAATTCACAGAGCAACAGTTACCGATGCCGATTTAAATTACATTGGCAGCATTACCATTGACGAATCTTTAATGGAAGCATCCAATTTAATTGAAGGTGAGAAAGTCCAAATTGTTAATGTTAATAATGGCGAAAGAATAGAAACTTACGTTATTAAAGGGGATAAGGACAAAGGGGAAATTTGCCTCAATGGTCCTGCGGCCAGAAGGGTCCAAAAAGGGGATATCATCATCATCATTGCTTATGGTTTAATGGATTTTGAAAAAGCAAAAACATTTAAACCATCAATTATTTTTCCTAACTCAAAAAACAACATATAGTTTTGAAAAGTTGGTTTAAATGGATTAAATATTTTGCATTCTTACTTTTAGGAGTCTATCTGATGTATGTAGCTTTCGAAAAAACGGATCCATCAAAACTAATAGAAGACCTAAAAGCGGTAGATTTAAAGTGGCCATTATACTCCATAATTTTCGGATTTTTAGCAATTATCAGTAGAGGCTTACGATGGGTATATTTATTGAATGGAATGGGATTCGATGTAAAAAAAAGCAATAGTATTTACGCCGTATCGATTGGCTATATTACTAATATAGCAATTCCTAGGGCGGGAGAAATTTCTAGATGTACAAGCCTTAACCAAACAGAGAAAATACCTGTTGACAAATTATTTGGAACAATCATTTTAGAACGGGCTATTGACTTTCTGTTTTTATTTTTATTAATGGGATTAACTTTCATTTTAAAAATAAATGTTTTAAGCGATTATGTTAGTCAAAAAATAAACTTTAATTCTTCCGATTACTCTCAAATAATTAGCACAACAATCGTAAGTATAGCAATCGCTTCTGCTATCTTTTATCTTCTTAGAAAGAGAATTTCTAAAAGTAAATTGTTTACTAAACTTAAGTCGATACTCAAAGGGGTTAAAGATGGTTTGCTAAGCATTAATCAACTCCAAAACAAGTGGGGTTTCTGGGGCCATACTGTTGTAATTTGGCTAATGTATTTGTTTATGACTTACATTTGTTTCTTTGCATACGATGAATTAAAAATTCTTAATCTTATTGATGGTCTTTATATTATGATTGTCGGCGGATTGGGAATGGTTGTTCCTGTTCCGGGAGGATTTGGAGCTTACCACAATGCCGTAATTTTTGGATTCGAACTCATTGGCATAAAAGGAAGTGTTACAGAAAACTTTGCTTTTGTAGTCCATTCTGCACAAACTTTAATGACCCTAGTTTTTGGAGGTATTTCAATTTTAATGGTTTTTTTAATTAAAAGAAGAAGTAATGAATAACCATTTACAACAAATTAGAACAAAAATAATGACGCTAGACAAAGCTGTTAAACTTTGTTCTGAATGGAAAAAAAAGGAATCAATCGTTTTTACAAACGGATGCTTTGATATAATTCATAGTGGGCATATTCATTACTTAAGTTGTGCCGCTGACTTAGGAAATAAACTTATTGTAGGATTAAATAGCGATGAATCTGTTTCTAAACTAAAAGGAAAAGACAGACCTTACAATAAAGAATCGGATAGATTGTTAATGCTCGCAAGCCTACAATTTATAGATGTAATTATACTATTTAATCAAGATACTCCTATAGATTTAATTGAATCTATAAACCCTAACGTTTTAGTAAAAGGTGGAGATTATACAGAAGATAAAATTGTTGGCGCCAATTATGTTAAAAAAAATGGAGGAAAAGTAATCTCACTTCGGTTTATAGAAGGATACTCAACTTCTAATTTTATTAAAAAAATAAAACATGGCCAAAACTAAAAAAACATTTTTTTGCCAGAATTGCGGCTCTCAATTTTCACAATGGCATGGAAAATGCTCCAATTGTAATGAATGGAATACAATTGTAGAAGAAGTGGTAGTTAAAGCTGCTAAAGAAAAATGGAGTGGCCAGGATAAGTCTCAAATTAATATTCCTCAAAAAATAGAAGAAATATCACTCAGCGAAGATTCTAGAATAGACACCGGAGACAAAGAATTAAATCGAGTTTTAGGAGATCGGAAGAGC
>JBELHW010000076.1:0-6739 GCA_042091225.1 Cryomorphaceae bacterium
TATCGTGTAGTCACCAAAGGAATAAATTTTAGCTTCTAATTTTCCATTAACATACTTTCCTCCAGCAAAGTTTAAATAATTATTATTGATTTTGGCTAGGCATAATTTAGATGTCAAATTTTCTGGAATTGAATCCAAACTTAATTTTATCGAAAGCGAATTATGAATTGGAGTGCTAGAATTGTGTATTTGATGTATTCTTGATAAATTGCCATTTGAAGAGTCAATTTTTGTGGTATATTTAAAATTTATTACTTCATAAAATGAGTTCTTGTTAGATTCGATTTCTATAAATTCATTTTTGAAAGTTTGCTTTGCTCCATGTACAAAAATATATGAGTTTTCATCATTTTCTTTACTATATTTTGGTTCACTTTTTTCTTTTAATACATTAAATGACAAATAAGATTTATTGTCATAAAAATCACTAACAGCAAGTTTTATTTTAACATTTTGATTCTTATCAAAGGATATGAAACCATTATTTGCAATAGAATCGTATATGGATAGTTTATTTCTTGGATCTTTAAAACATTTATGATACTTAACTTTATTAGATGTTTTCTCATGAAAGTCGCAATGTGATTTAATGTACTTTGTTTCGCTAAAAGAAAATTCATCCATTTTAAACATAAAAACTAAACTATCATTTGCAAACAATTCCACTTTATAAACTCCATTTTTATTGTTTGCCCCATTTAGTAGGTCGTATGTAGAAACTGAAATGCCAAACGTAGTATCAGCTGTAAAATCTGAATCAATATAATAGTTGCCATTACCTCCAATAATATTTTTTTTCTCAGTATCGTATATGCCATTATACTTTGTCTTTCTATAAAGTTTCACGCTTTTTAAAATTGGGGGTATATTATCTTTAATATTAAACCCAAAATGCATTCCGTTTTGAGGTTTTTGAGTTTTAGTATCTCTTATTTCAAAATGTAAATGTGGAGCAAAGGAACTCCCTGTGTTTCCTGAAAGTGCAATTATATCTCCTTGACTTACGATAATTTGGTCAGCTTCAGGAAAAATTTCAACAGCAAAGGACTTTTTTAAATATTGTTCTTTTTTAACAATAGATTCTATTTTGTCATTATACCTCATTAAATGGGCATAAACTGAAGTGTAACCGTTCCGATGAGTAACGTAAATTGCTTTTCCGTAGCCAGTAGGAGATACTTTAATTCTAGAAACATAACCATTTGCAATAGAATATACTCTTAAACCTGACTCTCCTTTAGTTTTAAAATCAATGCCTGCATGAAAATGATTTGGTCTTAGTTCTCCAAAGGTTCCTGATAAAATTAATGGAATATCAAGTGGAGAAATAAAATAATCTTTTAGAAAAACTTTTTCTTGAGCGTTTGAAAAAATAAAAGAAAAGATTAAGATAATAGTCAGGCAACTTTTTTTTGTCATTAGTTTAAGATAATTGATATTAAACATATTGTTATTGCAAAAATAAAAACATTGAAAAATAATAAGGTAAATCTTTGCTAATTTATTTAGCAATATTAACTTTGTAACTATTCTTTATAATTTGATTTTTATCTTTTAAATGAAAGAAATTATTAAGCGATTGCATGTTAAATTAGAAACTCTTATTTCTAGAATCGATGATTTAGAAAATCAGAATTTAGTTTTATCTAGAAAGTTGTCCGATAGCGTTCTTAATTTAAATCAAAAAGATAAAAATATTGATGAATTAAAAGAAAAAAACAGAATTTTGAAAATTTCATCTTCTCTAAATAATGATGGGAGTGACAAATCTTCAAAAAAGCAAATTAACGATTTAGTGCGGGAAATCGATAAATGTATTGCGTTGTTAAATAAGTGATTTAATTTTACTCATGGAGAGTTTAAAAATAAAAGTATCTATTGCCAATAGAGTTTATCCTCTAACTATAAAGAGAGAGGATGAAGAGGGTGTAAGAAAGGCTGTCAAAAATATTGAAGTACGATTAAAAGTTTATGAAAAAAATTTTGAAGCTAGAGACACACAAGATTTATTGAGCATGTGTTTGTTGGAAATGTCTGTGAAGCTTTTAGCTGATGATCAGAAAGTTAAAGTAGACAGTTCTATTGAAGATAATTTAAATGCTTTAGAATCCCTTATTGATCAACATTTAAAATAAAACGTTCTAACACAATATTCCCACATCAATCCAGTTTTTAAACTCAACAAGTTTTAATTGAGGATTTGACTTATGTTTTCAAAAACAGGCCTCACCCGAAAGGGTCTATATTTATAGACAGTGGACGTTTGCGATTGTGTAGCAACCTCACCGTATTTATTTTGGAGTTTAAAAGCTCAATGATTGATGTGGGTTTTTAATTTAAATAAAATGACAGAAATAATAATAGCAATAATGGCATTTGTTACAGGCGTAACTATTGTTTACTTAATCAATTCTATTAAAAATAAGGGTAAGGCAAGTCAGATATTAAAGGAAGCTAAAAAAACAGCAGAACAAATAAAGACGGAAAAAATTTTACAAGCCAAAGAAAAGTTTTTAGAATTAAAATCTAAACATGAGATTGTAATCAATCAAAAAAATCAGAAAATAGCCAATGCAGAAAGTAGAATTTCTGAGAAAGAAAATAAGATTTCTCAAAGATTATCAGAGTTAAACAGAAAAGAAAAGCAATCTGAAGAATTACTTAAAAAGAATAATAAGATTCGAGAAATGCTATCTAAAAGAAATAGCGAGTCCGAAAAGTTATTACAAAAACAAGTTGAAGCTTTAGAAACTATTTCAGGTTATAATGCTGAAGATGCGAAAAAAGAATTAGTCGAAGCTTTGAAAGATGAAGCCAAAACTAGAGCAATGTCTCACATCCAAGAAATAACTGAAGAAGCAAAATTAACTGCTAACAAAGAAGCAAAGAAAATTGTTATACAAACCATTCAAAGAGTTGCAACCGAACATGCAATTGAAAATTCTGTTTCAGTTTTTAATATTGAAAGTGATGATGTTAAGGGAAGAGTTATAGGAAGAGAAGGAAGAAATATTAGATCTTTAGAAGCCGCAACAGGTGTCGAAATTATTGTAGATGATACCCCAGATGCTATACTGCTTTCTTGTTTTGACCCTGTAAGAAGAGAAGTAGCAAGATTATCATTACATAAACTTGTTACCGATGGAAGAATTCATCCTGCCAGAATTGAAGAAGTAGTTTCTAAAACAAAAAAACACATTGAAGAAGAGATTATAGAAATTGGTAAAAGAACTACTATAGATTTAGGAATACATGGATTACATCCTGAGCTAATAAGAATGGTCGGAAGAATGAAATATCGTTCATCTTACGGACAAAATTTATTACAGCACTCAAGAGAAGTGGCTAATATTTGTGCTACTATGGCTTCTGAGTTAGGTTTAGATACAAAAGCTGCTAAAAGAGCTGGATTGTTACATGATATTGGTAAGGTTCCTGATGATGAGCCAGAAATTCCTCATGCTATTTTGGGTATGAAATTAGCCAAAAAATATGGAGAAAAAGAGGATATATGTAATGCCATTGGCGCTCACCATGATGAAATTGAAATGACCGCAATGATATCTCCCGTGATACAAGTTTGTGATGCCATTTCTGGCGCAAGACCTGGAGCAAGGAGAGAAATTGTAGAATCTTACATTAAGAGGATTAAAGAATTAGAAAACACCGCTTTGGATTATCCTGGTGTTCTAAATTCATATGCAATTCAAGCAGGTAGAGAGTTGAGGGTTATTGTAGAAAGTGAAAAAGTATCCGATGTTGATGCAGAAAAAATGTCTTTCAACATTTCTAAAAAAATAGAAACAGAAATGACCTATCCGGGTCAAGTAAAAGTAACTGTTATTAGAGAAACAAGAGCTGTAAATTTTGCCAAATAAAATTTAAATCTGTTTAATGGTTTTCAAATAGGTTTAGTATTTGTAAAATTTCTTCTGTTTTTTCTTTTTTTCCTTGCCTTGAAAAAGAGTAAAGTAAGTTATTAATTATTCGTTTAAATATTTCTTTGTTTCCACATTCTGTAAAGTAATGAGAATGATGTTTTATGTTTTCTTTAGTAAGAAAAGATTCCACATCTTTTCTGGTAATTATTGCTCCTAAACTAAATGGATTTATATAAAACTGAACAGGGTCTGAATTTATAATATCCTCGCTTATATAGGCAATAATAAAATGTTTTGGTAAGTTAACTCCTACAATTGAAAGCTTTAGATTTTTAGCTAAGATTAGATATAAAATACTTAATGACAGTGGATTTCCTTTTTTTGTCTTTAAAACATCATTAATGAACGAATTTTCAGGGGAATGATAGTTTTTAAAATTCCCTTTAAATTTTTCATGCTTAAAAAGAATTTTATTCATTTTCATTACTTTTTCCATAGCCTTATCCTCATCCTTAAACTCATTTTTTATTTTTAGAGATAAGTTTTTTATTTGTTCTTTAATCTCTAAAACATTTAGATCAGGATACTGATTTTTAGAAATGATAATCCACGCTTCGAGTAAGTCTTTTTTACTAGAGTTTATCCATTGTTTAATTTTATTTTTTGAATCATTTAGTTGAATTATACTTATTAAATTCTCCGCTCTTTCTTGTGTTATGCTGTCAAAATTCGATTCCCATGCTTTCTCTAGCATTGGCAGAGTAATTACGCCCAAATCGATTAATTTCTCTTTTACATGCATAAATATTTCTTTGTCAGGATCTTCTAATAGAGATATTAATGCTTTAACTTCTTTTTTATTCATGTGGCTTTTCTAAAACTATTTTTATTTTTTTGTCTATGGTTTTATTAGATAATTTACTCTATTTCGAACTCCTACAGAGAATATTAAATCTGAAATATCTTCTGTCTTAAGTTTTATATGATAAATACAGTTATCTTCGTTTAAAACAAGTTCACTATTTTTAATCAATTCTATTTTTGTTTTTTAAATTTGTATAAATATATAATCTCCTTTAATTATGACTTCTTCAAAAAAGATTCTTGTTCCCATTGGCTTTACAGACCAATCTATGGTAGGTCTAAATCAAGCATTAAGAGTTGCAAAAATAACAAATTCGGAAATCGTCCTTTTTAGTGTTGTTGAATTACCTTCTGCAATTAAAAAACTTTTTTCTGATTATAAAAGTGAAATTGATAATATTAAAACTCAATTAAGAGAAAAGTTAGAAACAATCAAAAAAGATAAATGTGATGGTATTTCTAAAGTTGATTGTATGGTTTCTGTTGGAAAAATTTATAAAGAAATCACTGATACAGCTAAAATGATAAATGCTTCTTTAATCGTTATGGGAACAGACGGTTCTTCTAGCGATGTAACAAAGAAACTTATGGGGTCTAATGCCAACAAAGTTATTAGAACATCTCCTTGTCCTGTTATTACAATTAAAGGAAGTGAAGTGAAAAATGGATGTAAAACAATTGTTTTACCCTTAGACTTACATAAAGAAACAAAAGAAAAAGTTAAGATAGCTATTGAATTTGCAAAATTATGGAACTCAGAAATAAAAGTTTTATCAGTTCTTATTGATGATGATGAGTTCATAAAAAATAAACTTATTAGAAATTTAGGACAAGTAGAAAAATTTATTTCCGACCAGAATATTAAATGTAGTTCTGAGTTAGTTGTTAAAAATAAATCTTCCAAATTTTTTGTTTCAATTTTGGATTATACGAAATCGGTTGAAGCTGATTTATTAATCATAATGACTCAAGAGGAAGATAGCCTGACTTTAAACTTTTTAGGGTCTAATGCAAGTTATCTAATAAATAATTCAAATATACCAGTCATGAGTGTAAGACCAAGCATTAAAAAAGATACCACTTCGTTTGGTTTAGTGTAGCTTTATGAATAATTTTTTCTTCTTTTTTTTAACACTTTTTATTCCCTTATCTTTAATTGGGAATAATTATGAATCTAACGATTCTATTCCAAATAATTGGGTTGACAGTTTAATTTCCGAAATGTCATTGCAAGAAAAAGTTGGTCAGCTATTTATGGTAGCTGCATATTCAAACAAAAATGAGAATCATGTCGAAGAAATTAGTCGATTAATAGAAGTTAATAAAATTGGAGGCCTGATGTTTATGCAAGGTGGACCAATGCGTCAATTAAATTTGACTAATTTTTATCAAAATAAAAGTAAAATTCCTCTTTTAATTGCTCAAGATGCAGAATGGGGTTTATCTATGCGAATTGATAGTACGTTACGTTTTCCTTGGCAAATGACCTTAGGTGCAATTGAAGATTCTAGTTTGATTTATGAAATGGGAATTGAAATAGCTCGTCAATGTAGGAGGTTAGGGGTTCATATAAACTTTGCTCCTGTAGTAGATGTTAATTCAAATCCTAAAAATCCGATTATTAATAACAGATCCTTCGGAGAAGAACCTTATAATGTTGCTAAACTTTCTAATGCTTACATGAAAGGTTTGCAAGATGGCAATGTTATCGCTTGCGCTAAACATTTTCCTGGTCATGGAGATACAGACGCAGATTCTCACAAATCCTTACCAACTATTTTACATAAAAGATCTAGACTAGACAGTATTGATTTAGTACCATTTAAAAGTTTAATTGAAAATAATGTTGGAGCTATTATGGTTGCTCATCTTCATGTACCTGAGTTAGATGACATTGATTCTGTAGCTTCATCATTGTCCTATAAAATTATCAACGATTTATTAAAAGAGGAGCTTGGCTTTGAGGGATTAGTAATAACTGATGCTCTTAATAT
>JBELHW010000077.1:0-2139 GCA_042091225.1 Cryomorphaceae bacterium
TAAGTATCAGGAATATTATTTTCTTTTTCATTAAGCAAAAATAAAAAAAAATGTAATTTATTAAAGACTTACATAATCTATAATTATATAACTATTCCAACTATTACTGGGTTTAAGCAATCATTACTTTACAAATCAGTACAGTCGTATCGCAAATATCATAATATTAAAGGGAAATAAACCAATATTGTTAGTTAATTTATTGTAATAATTATGGTGTTTATTTCTCAAAAAATATTATGGTTATAATAAAGAAAATACTCCATAATTCCCATGATGTGAAATTGAGCACGATCTTGTAAGAAGCATATCCTTGTGATAATATGAAGGAGCTCCATTTTTTGATTTTTTTTGTTCAATTTCTAGAGCCGAAAATGCTGAACCATATACTAATTTATTTTTAATCGTCTTATCAATTAGTTCAGGTGTTACAATTTTAGAATAAGCTTTTGTTTCTTTCTCTAAGCTAGCTAACGTAAAAATATATTTCTGACTAACTATAGATGATGTATAGAATATTTGATCTTTAAAATATACTAACCCTTTTTTTCCGGATTTTAATAGACAATCGAATTTTTTTGGGGCAAAAAAACGTGTTTCATTTTGTTGTACATAGATCTTGTAGGCGGCTTCTTTCATACTCCAAAACTTCCAAACCAAAATAAAAGAATTTTTTGCTGTTAAAATCAGTTTTTGTTCATTTGCAGTAAATTGCTTTTCCAAAAAGCCTCTTCTTTGCCAATTACTTTCTAATCTAGCAAATGATAAATCTATGATATCGTTACCAATCAAGATTTATCTAATTTTATTGCAATAATATCTATCGCAGCTTTAACTGAAAGCATTTTCTCCATAGATTCGTTGTCAATCTCAATATCAAACTCATCCTCTACATCAAGAATAATATCAACTAAATTAGCTGAGTTAATTTTTAAATCATTAATGAAATCCGTTTCTTCAGAAAGATTCTTAAAAGCTTCTTGATCTTGAACATAGGGTTTTATAATTTTTTGTAACGAAGTGATAAGTTCTTTTTTAGTCATTTATATTTTTTTAATATCTCTTAAAAATAATACATCCATTTACATCTCCAAAACCAAAACTTGCTTTCGCTATTATATTAAGTTTTTTTCGAAGTAATACGGTTGGGATTTTTTCTTTTGAGATTAAATTTAAAATATCGGGATGTACTTCATTACAATTTATATTTGGAAAAATAAATTGATGTTTTAATTGTAGTACTGTTGCTACATTTTCTATTGCTCCTGAAGCTGCAAGACAATGTCCTACCATTGACTTCAATGAATTTATTATTGGAAATTCTTTTCCTTTTCTTTTTAATGCTTTAGTCCAGTTTTCTATTTCTAAAGGATCTTTTATTGTAGCTGTTAAATGTCCGTTAATTGCATCAATTTCTGTGCTTTTTACATTCGCATCTCTTAGAGCGTCCACAATACATCTTTGAACAGCTTCTGAATTTGGAGCAGTCAACGTTCCTCCATTTCTTTGTCCTCCAGAATTAATATTTCCTCCTAAAACCTCTGCATAAATAGTTGCTTTCCTTTCCAACGCACTTTCTAAGGATTCTAAAACCAATGCCCCAGCCCCACTTCCTGGAACGAAGCCTGATGCATGGGCACTCATTGGTTTCGACCCTTCTTCTGGGGCTTTATTGTGCTTGTAGGTCATCACCCTCATTGCATCAAATCCACCCCAAATATAAGCACCATCGTCACTACAACTCCCTACCAACATTCTAGATGCTTTTCCAGATTGAACACGCTCAAAGCCAATTAATAACGCTTCAGTTCCTGTCGTACATGCAGATGAATTTGTGGTAACTTGATTTCCAAGGCCTAAGATTCCTCCTAAATAAGCACTAATTCCACTTGCCATAGTTTGCACTACTACACTACTCCCAAGACGTTTTACTTTTTGATCATCTAACTTATAAATTGCTTCTCTAAATTTTTCTATTCCAGATGTACCAGCACCAAACACCATTCCAGAATTATAATCAGTAGGTGATTTTTTGTCAATTTCAAACCCTGCATCTTTCCAAGCATCTGTTCCTGCAATACATCCATATAAAATTCCAGCACTATCAAATCCTCGCAATTGTAATGGTGTTAAGTATTG
>JBELHW010000077.1:2239-6476 GCA_042091225.1 Cryomorphaceae bacterium
TTTTTTTCATTAAATAACTGAACTTTACATTTTAGTTTGTTGAATCTAAAATATATTTTTTCTGAAACTACCTTCACACGTTCTTTGGGCATAACTGGTAAAAAAAAATCTATCTCGTTTGATGTAAGTGCTATTTGTGGGTTTTTTATTTCAGAAAAATCTTTTTTTAATAGGTAAATCCCTAAACAAACCACTCCTATTTGCGCCATAACTTCCGTTAAAATAACACCTGGGGTTATGGGTTTATCTTTAAAATGACCTTGATAGAAATATTCATCACTTTTAAAAGTATAGTAACCCTCGGATCGATGTTCTGAGATATAGGTTAGTTCCTCAACAAATAAAAAAGGTGCTTGGTAAGGTAGAAGCTGTATTATGGTTTCTTTCTTCAATTAATAAAAAATCTATGTTAGTTTTACTTTCATTATAAATATCCTAAAAACTTTGAAATTGAATAAACTTTTTTTAGCTAATATGCTCTCCTCCATCTACTGGAATAACTGTTCCATTAATCCAAGCAGCTTCGTCTTTAGATAATAAATATACAACGTTAGCAACATCTTCTGGCAATGTTAATCTATCAAAAGGATTTCGCTGTAAAGAGTGTTTTTTTATTTCACTACTTCCTGGAATCATTCTGAATGATGCTGTGTCAGTAGCTCCTGCTTGAATACAATTAGCTCTAATCCCAAAGCAAGCAAATTCTAATGCAATATTTCTTGTAATAGCTTCTAGTGTTACTTTTGCCGCAGACACCGCTGCATAATTTCTCCAGGCTTTACTATTACCCTCACTTGTGAAGCTTACCACTCGCGCATCTTCTGAAAAAATTTTTGCTTCAAAAATAGCTTTAACCCAATCATATAGACTAATTCCCATTGCTTGTATTGTTAATTGGAAATCATCTGTTTCTAACATTGGTATTGAATCTGAAACCATAGGTTTTAAATTTCCTTTGGCAATACTATGTACTAATATTTTTATCTTACCCCCTTCTAATTCTTTTTTTAAATTTTCTATCAATTCTGTTCTCTTTTCCGAGTGAAAAGCATCCGTATTATAACTAATAAAAGCCACTGAATCCTCTTTAATTTCTTTAAAATCTTTCTCTATTTGACCTAGCTGAGATCTAGAGTTTCTATGAATAATACAAATATTCATTCCGTGTTTTGCTAATTTTTTTGCTGTAGCTAAACCCAATCCAGTTGAACCACCTATGATTAGTGCCCATTCCTTTTTATTTTCAAACTCTTTTACCATTGTAATAATATTCTTTGCGCGGAAAATCCTG
This sequence comes from Cryomorphaceae bacterium, assembly GCA_042091225.1. Classification (GTDB taxonomy): domain Bacteria; phylum Bacteroidota; class Bacteroidia; order Flavobacteriales; family UBA7312; genus JABAYQ01. Next base: position 3,531 of record JBELHW010000077.1, read on the forward strand.
GTCCAAAACTAAGCATTAGGCCTTTTTCTCCTTGTTGTCTATCTCCATCCATAAAGCGTTCTAAAACATATAAAACGGTAGCACTTGACATGTTTCCATATAACCTTAAAACCTCTTTTGTATCATCTATATTTTTTCCTAGTGTCTTAAATAAAGCCTCAACAGTATTTACTATTTTTTTTCCTCCAGGGTGAAAAATCAAATGATTTATATCATCAATTTTCAAGTTATTTCTTTTTAAAAAAGGATGGATAATTTTAGGGAAATGATTAGAAATTGTTTCAGGAACCTTTTTATCTAGAATCATTTGTAGCCCTGTATTCACTAACTTAAATCCCATAATATCGATGGAATTGTAAAAATGATACATAGCTTCATCTATAATTTTAGGCCCTTTATCTTCTCCATAAGATGATAAAATAGCAGTCGCTGCTCCGTCTCCAAAAATTGCAGCACTTACAATATTTGCCATAGAATAATCTTCCATTTGAAAGGTTGCAGTGGGTGCTTCAACCGAGATAACAGCAGCTCGTTTATTTGGATTCGATTTTAAAAAGTTTTTTGCATAAATAATCCCTGAAATTCCTGCTACACATCCCATTTCTGTAACGGGAAGCCTCACAATATCTTGTCTCATCTGCAAATTATTAATTAAATACGCATCCACTGAAGGGATCATAATTCCTGTGCAGCTAACTGTTATAATGTAATCAATATCTGTTGGCTTTAATCTTACTTTTTTTAAAGATTTTAATAATGATTGTTCTGCAAGTTTTGTTACTTCATCGATATAAATATTATTTTTTTCTTCAAAGGATGAATTCAAAAAAACTTCATCTGCATCCATAATAGAATAGCGTTTATCTACTCCAGCTCCTTCAAAAAGTTTTAGAACTTTTCTTTGAAACCTGCTTTCTTGGCCTTGCATCCACTGTTTAACAAAAGGAACAATTTCTTTTGTCTCTTTGACGTATTTTGGTAGGTTTTTTGCTACCGATATTATTTTTACACTCATAATACTTCCAATGTAAGGAATGGTTTCATTAATTAATAAAATCTTTTTTCAGGATCCATAAATAACGAAAAGCCCATTTCCACTGAATTGAAAAATGAACTTTTATTTCTTTTGCAATATTTTCTAAATCTTTTCTTTTAAAAGCTCTTAAAATAGAAGTTAATCCATCTTGTCTGACCATCTTATTTTTTATAAAATACCCTATCAATTTAAAAAGATAGTAGGCTAACTTGTGTCTATGTAAATCATTTACAACCACTCCAATTGTTGCTTTCTCAGTAGTAGTTTTTAAAATTGATATAAGTTCCTCATTTTTAAAATGATGTAAAAATAGTGTACACAAGGCGATATCATATGATTTTTTTTTGAAATCTTCCGACAATATATCAATCGTACTAAAACTAAGTTCGGAATATTCTTTTGATAATTCCTTTGCATACTCTATTGCTGCGTAGTTTGCATCAACTCCTATAAGTTTAAAAGAATAGTTATTTTTTCTACCGAACTTAGAAACATAACGTAACATATCACCATTTCCACACCCTAAATCTATGATTGTAATTGTCTTATTTTTTGATTGATTTTCAAGGAGTTTTTTAAGTCCCTTAATTGTTACTGAATTACCACCCAAAAATCTATTAATGGTTTTTAGCTTATCAAGGGTGTCTCTAAAAAGAACTCCCTCCATTGTGAAATCGTCCATAATTTCCATTTCTGAGGATCGATTTGAAGTATCAACTAAAAAACTCATATTGGCTTGATGTATTTTCCATGAGTAAATTTGATCATCTTAGGTAACAAAAAAGGGATGATCTTTAAAATTGAATAAGCAATATGAGAAATAGCTTGACTTCTAAACAATCTAGCTATAAAATGTCCGGTCTTTAATCGTGTTTTAAATTCTTTATTCCAATCTTTGAAATATTGTTTTTCCAAACCTTCTCTTGTTTTTATTTCTCCATTTAAAAATTGTAGTATCCTTATACTAGCTAATCGGGCACTCGTAATAGCCATTCCCATTCCATTTCCACATAATGGATGAATCATACCTGCAGTATCTCCACACATAATGATATGATTTTCTACGGGCTTTTTAGTTTCAAAAGAAATTTGACTAATTGTTAATGGTTTTTTAAAAACAGATTTAGACTCATCAAATATTTTTTTTAGGTGTTTGTTTTTAAAGACCACTTGCTGATGAAAATCTGAAATATTTTTATACTTTTTAAACGAATTGTATTCTGTAATATAACATAAATTAATCGAATTGTTTTCTACTTTAGACACTCCACAATAACCCCCTTTAAAATTATGAAGGGCTATAAGGTCTTCTGGGAAATCTCCCTTAACATGAATTTTAACAGCCAAATAAGGTGATTTTTTTTTAATGAATTTTCTATTCATCTTCAGGTCTAATACTGACCTTTTACCAAAAGCGCCAATGGTAATTTTACTTTGAAACGATCCTGAATCTTTTGTTTGAACTGTGAAAATGTCTTTATTAAAAACTATGGAGTCTACGGAATCTTTTAAAACCTGAACTCCATTGAATCTTGCTTTTCTTAATAATAAGCTGTCTAAAAAATAGCGGCTCATTCCAAAACCTCCTAAAGGTAATTCCCCTTTAATTAAATTACCTTTTGTAGTACTAACTTGTACTTTACTAATCTGTTTTGCCCCATCCTTTATTGGATTAATACCTAAAGAATTTAAATACGGTAGTACTTCATTAGAAATATACTCTCCGCATACTTTGTGTTTTGGATAGGAGTTTTTTTCAATAAGTAATACTCGTTGTCTGGATTTTGATAAATGGATTGCATTTGTTAATCCCGCCAATCCACCACCAATTATAATTACATCAAAAGATGTTATATTTTTCATTTAGCAAAAATAAAAAAAAAAGACTTACATAATCTACAAGTATTTGT
>JBELHW010000078.1:0-6386 GCA_042091225.1 Cryomorphaceae bacterium
TCAAATTAAATAATTTGATTTACCTGTTTGTTTTGATAAGTCAAAGAATTACATGTAGAAAATATAAAAAAAGTACATTATTTTCACTTCCTAAATAAAAATTAACTTTTGTATGTTTTTTATTCGATAAATTTTTGTTGTTGTTTACCAACTTCATTAATTTTATATTGTTGCAATTTTTTCTTTAATTTTTTTAATTCAAGTCTTAAATTCTCTAGAGTTTTACTTTTATCTTTTATAACAGGTGCTACTTTATCATTAATTGATTTTCGAGGTAATTCGCTATACAACAAATTTTGTTTTGATCCCACAGTACTAAATTCTATTTCTGCAAAATCTGGTATATTTATACCATCTTTAAGAGTTTCTACTCTTACTTTAATTGTTCCTGGCTTTGTACTTGAGCGAACTAGTGCAACTGCCTCTCCCCAAAGCATTTTTTGTGGGTTAATAGCATTATCTGAACCACCAATTAATTCGCCTTCACCTTTTACTATAAATCGAACATATTCATCACTCAATCTTTTAATAGCTCCACCAGCATCAACCAAATAAGCAACTATTGTTGTAATGTCGCTTCCGTCTGCTAAGGGCTGAATTCCAGAATCATCTATTTTTAAGATCAGTCTTCGTTTTCTTCCAACTGGCCAACGTTTATGTTCTGCTACTACTTTGCCATCGATAATTCCTTCAGCTTTCATTACAGCACCTTCTACTAGTTTCTGATCTATTTTTCCATAGTTCTTTTTGTTCTTATTTCTTGCATCAGTATGTTTAAATATATTTTTAAAAACCACAGGAATTCGTGGAACAGGACTATTAGAATCTGTTGCTTTTTTTATACCTATTTCTTTTCCATACAGAGTTAATTTAACTTCTTCACAATTCGTAAAAACAACAACATCTTCGGGTGAAAATGGACTCATTAAATGAGCTATATAGACAAAAGGTTCAGCGGTTACATTAGGAACATTTTCTAAACCTTCAATTGGTAAAAGTGTTTTAAGTAAATAATATGAAAATTTTGGTTGACGATAAGCATCCATAATTCCTCCCCAGAAAGGATCAGGGTGATAGCCGCGTTGATGGTCAAATGGATGCCAAAGCGTTCCACCGATTAAAGAGTTGCTTGCTCCGTAAATCATTGTTAGTGATGGCCACATTACATTTTTATTCCCTTCCATCCAATCTTCTTTAAAATAATGCATAGCTTGACGAAGCTGAGGAATTTCTCCCCATTGTTTTGCGACTCTACTTACCGAATTGTGGTCAACCCAATTATCTACAAAATCACCCCACTCACGTTTAAAAATCGACTTATCTTTATGCCTTAAATCGATATCGTTAGCATATAATGCATCAAAATATTTCTGAGATTGTGTTCTGTGCGTACGAGCGTCTGAAACAGTATATTTCCCTAAATAAGGAAATTCTTCTTTTGCAGCTTCATTTGCTTTTTTGGCATACTCATCAGGAAAATGTGTTTCATTTGGTGCAATTTCCCACAACAAAACTGATGGACGATTTCTCTCGAGTCGAAATAAATTACGTACATCTTTTAACATACGTTTCATAAAGATGGGGTTCTTATTCCAAAATTGCCAACCTGGAATTGTTGTAATTGTAAATAGACCAAGTTCATCACATGCATCCATAAATGCAGGATCTTGAACATAATGTGCAGAACGAATTACACGCATACCTGTTTTACGTAATTTTAAAGCATCTCTGTAATGTAAGTTATTCGGTAATGCAGGTCCTATATGTGCAAAATCTTGATGACGATTTGCTCCAATTAATTTTTCAGGATAGTGTTTACCATTTAGATATAAACCTTTTTCACCTTTTAATTCTATTGTTCGGATACCAATACGCTGTCTAAAAGCTTCTAATACCATTCCGTTTTTATTTTTTATTGTTACAAATAAGTTATATAAATGCGGATTATCAGGAGACCAGAGTTTAGGTTTTTTAACCGTGAATTTTAGTGTTACTTTTTTAGAACTTTTACCAGAAAGTACTAGACTTGTCTTTGCATTTGCAACTTCAGTTCCATTTTTTTCTTTTAAAGATAAAAGTAATTGAACATCATTAGCAGATCCGTCGTTTGCGATATCAACATCAACAATTACTTTTACAGATTTTTTTGAAAGTGATTCATAATGGGTAAATATACCTCCTCCAGCAACTTTATCTACTGCTAAAGGATGTGTTACATAAATTTTATTATGAGTAATTAACCATACATCTCTGTAAATACCACCAAAATAAGTGAAGTCAAGGGCTTCTTGAGGTTTTCCCGGAGGATAAAGTGAATCGTTACTATTATCTGGTCTTACTGCAATCACATTGTTTTTTCCAATAACTAAATGTTTAGAAATATCGATATGTATTGGGTAATATGAGCCAAAATTTTCTCGGATTAGTTTGCCGTTAATCCAGATTTTTGATTTTCCCATAATCCCCTCAAAATGTAGTATTACTTTTTTCCCTTCTAAGGATGAATTTAGAGTAAAATGTTTTCTATACCATGAAGGGCCTTGATAATTCATGCCCCCACTTGCAGCTAGTGGAAGTAGCTCTAATCCGTCAGGTAAATTAACAACGCTCCAAGAGCTATCATCAAAATTTACTGCTTCTGCGCCTTCTATATCTTGTTTAATAAATCGCCACCCGACATTAAAATTAATAGCTTCCCTAACTTCTTTATTTGTTTGATAAAATCCGGCAGTTGAATATTCTTGACTTCGCAAGTTTAAGAAGAAACTTAAAGCTATTATTATAAATATGTTAAAATTGTTTTTTGTCATTGAGACTAGTTTTTGAACTTTAAAAATTATTCCTTTACTAGACGTATATAATCAAGTATTATAGTTGCACTTTTCTTCCCTTCAAATTGAAAATCTATTGAATTAATAATACCATTCCAATTAGATTTAGACAACTCTATTTTTATAGTTTCAAATTGATTAGTTTGTCTAATTTCACTTTTTCCAATTATCTTTTTATTTGAAAAAGCTTTAATTATTAAATTACTATTAGATTTTAATTTTATCTCTATATATTTATCTTTTACTGTTGTTTTAATTGCTAAACCTTTTCGTGAAATAGTTCCCTTTTTCTTGTTCAGAAAAAAATCTAAATAACCTAAAAATCCTGCTAAATTAGATTTGATATCTTTAGAAAACCAGCCTTCGGTTTGCCAACCACCATTATTAAATTCAAAGAGAAGTAACCCATCATTAGGATTTCTATTATTAAGCATTTCCCATTTATCTGATAAACCATCTCCGTCACTATCTAATCTATAAACCTCATATTCTACATTAACACCTTCACCCCAAATTTTTCCTTCCCCATTGGCTTTTAGGCTTTCAATAGATTCTTCTTCTATACCTTTATCTCCTTTTGATAGCCATTCTTTCAATAATTTTCTGTGGCGTTTTAGTTCTTTTTTATAGTTTGGGTTACTTGCTAAATTATAAACCATTTCGGGGTCTTTAGAAACGTTATACAATTCTTCTGGTTGTCGTTCTCCAAAATAAATTTTCTTCAGTTTATCAGATAGTTTTCCAGTTTTATAAAGTTCGTGTATATTTTTTGTGTAAACCATTTTGTCTCTATACTGAGGTTGTAATACAATACGGTCTAATTTGTAATTTTTAATATAGCGATAATCTTTAGTACGGATGGTTCTAACTCGGTCTATAGTATGATCTAATCTGTCTTTTTGTCCTCCAATAAAAGTCCGTTCTTTAAAATTTTCAGCAAACAAGTTTTGTCCTTCATACCAAAAAGGCTTTTCTATACCTGCCCAGGCTAAAGTGGTTACAGATAAATCTAACATACTTGTTAGGTCCTTTCTTACTTGTGATTTTGGAACAAATTTTTCAGGACCCATAACAACAAAAGGAACATGTAAACCACCTTCTGTTGTCATTTGCTTGTGTCGTAATAAATTATTTGCACCATGATCTGAAAAATAAACTACGATTGTATTTTTATCTAAGCCAGCGTCTTTTAATCCTTTTAAAATTTCTCCAATCAAATCATCATCTTGACGAATAGCATCATAATGTTGAGCAATAACTTTTCTAAATATATTGTTATCTGGGTAATCTGAAGGAATAGTTACTTTTTGAGGATTTACCTTTCTGTTTTTTGGAAATTTAGAAGTATTATTTTTTCCTCCTTTCGTTTGAATTTGTCCAAAAAAAGGTTGCATATTTTTAAGCTGAGAAAAATCTGTTTTACTTTTTGTGTTAATAGTGTATACCTCTTTTTTATCCCATACAAAATTGTAATCTGCTTTACCGTTATTAAATGTTGTATACCCGTTTTCTTTCATTATCTCAGGAAGTAACTTATATTCTTTTGGGAGATAAATTTGTGTTTTTTTTGTTCTCGATGAGCGATGTTCGTGAGCCCCAAAACGAATTGCATTTTGACCAACAATAATTGCTGACCTTGTTGCTGAGCAAACAGGTGCTGGTACAAATGCATTATCAAAACGCACCCCCTTTAATGTAATTAAGTCAATATTTGGGGTGGCATTAGCGTTTACCTCATCACCATAACAGCCCATCCAAGGAGAAGTGTCTTCTGCATAAATCCAAATTATGTTAGGTTGATTTTGTGCCTTTAGAACAAACCCTATTACTAAAAATAAAAAAGCAAATAAAAATTGTTTATAAAGCATAAGTTTAAAGTGTTTTTTTCTTATTTTGAATCTTATAATATGGATTTTTCTTATCGGGCTTTACTCCATTTACTTTCGTGGCTTCATCAGCATTAAAGAGAGGTTTGTTGTCTACATCCCAAAAAGGATTTTTTTCGTGGGCATTTTTCATCATTTTAACAATCTCTTGAACAATTTCAGGATGATTTTTAGAAACATCAATAGATTCACTTGGGTCAGATTTAACATTGTACAATTCAACATTTAGTCCTTTTCTTCGATCTAAAACAACCGCTTTCCATTTTCCATATCGAACAGCACAATTGGGTTTGCCTTCATATAATTCCCAATACAAATATTTGTGTTTTTTCTGTTTTTTAAGGTTTCCAAGTAAGGTTGGTAATATGGATTTACCATCTGTTTTTCCTTTTATGGGTTCACCTGTTAATTCTGAAAAAGTCGGTAACATATCCCAAAATGCTGAGATATGATCACTTGTTGTTCCTGCTTTAATTTTATCTGGCCAATAAGCGAACATTGGAGATCTTACACCGCCATCATACATTTTACGCTTGAAACCTCTAAGTTCTCCTGATGTTTGAAAAAACTCTAAAGTACCACCTTTACCATGAGCTCCATTATCACTATTAAATACAATCAATGTATTTTTATCAATACCAAGTTCAACAAGGAGATTAGCAATTGTACCTATATCTTTACTCATTCTAGATACCATTGCTGCTTGAATCTTCATTTTCTCAGGCCAGTCTTTATCTTTGTATTGAGCTAAATCGGGTACTTGCCATTTTAAATGTGGAATCGTGTATGCTAAATAAAGAAAAAAAGGGTCATTCTTATTCTCTTTAATATAAGAAATTGCTTTTTGAGTAAAGAGATCATGGCTATAATCGTTTTGTTTTCCTTTTCCATTGTCTAAAAATTGCATTTTACCATTTAACCATAAATATTCTGGGTAGTAATTATGTGCCTTTCGTTGATCTGTATAACCATAAAACAGATCAAATCCTTGTTTATTTGGGTTTCCTGAATTATGAAAACCACCCAATCCCCATTTTCCAATACAAGCAGTTTTATAGCCTGCGCGCTGCATTAGCTTACCTATAGTTTCAGAATTTTCTGGTATTGGTGTTTGACCGTTTGGATAACCTGGACTATTAGCTCGAATGTATGCATGTCCTGGATGTTTACCCGTCATTAGAGATGCTCTGCTTGGAGCGCAAACAGCATTTCCGCAATAATGATCTGTAAAACGTATTCCGTTTGCTGCTAATTTATCTAATTCAGGAGTTTGAATTTTTTTTTGACCATTATATCCGACCTCTCCATATCCAAGGTCATCACTTAGAATGAAAATAACGTTTGTTTTTCTTTGAGAAAATACACTAAATATTATTAAATATATAAACGAAAATGTAAAGATTTTTTTTTCAATCAAAATAAAAGTACTTTGAAATTAAAAATAAATAATTTTCTTTTATTTAAATTTTTTATAATTAACTTATAAGTATCATTTTTTATCATCTTTATGAATAACGATTATAAAAGCCTTACGTAAGTAGTGATACCAAAAAGAATTTGATAAAAAAAATATTTAAAAACAAAAAAACCTTTAACATAAATGTTAAAGGTTTCTGTACTGAAGGCGGGACTTGAACCCGCACGGACATTACTGTCCACTGGATTTTAA
>JBELHW010000079.1:0-6239 GCA_042091225.1 Cryomorphaceae bacterium
GACCTCCTCGTCCCAAACGAGGCGCGATAACCGGGCTACGCTACACCCCGAAAAAAATAGAGCTGCAAATCTAATTAAATATAGTACAATCACAACTCAATTTTAACAATAATTGCGGAAAGAGGGGGATTCGAACCCCCGATACGGTTACCCGTATAACACCTTAGCAGGGTGCCGCTTTCAGCCACTCAGCCACCTTTCCTTAAGAACGAGCGGCAAATTTATATCAATTCCTATGTTTAACAAACTTTTTCATTCTTATTTTTTAATAATCATTAAAAAAAATATAATTCCATAAAAAATGTTGTGGTAATATTACTGATGGAATGTTATATTTGCATGAATCTAATCTTATAATGATGTTTAAATTTACTACTGCAATTGTTTTTTGTATTTTATTTTTCTCCTCTTGTGTAGAAAATAGAGATCTTTCGGAAAATAAAGTTATTGCACATATTTCATCAAACCCCGATGGTTTACATCCTTTTAATAATAACTCAGTAATGAGATCTTTTATTTTTCAATATACTCAGCAGACTCTAGTTAAACTAGATTTAAAATCGTTGGATTATATTCCGTCTTTAGCTAAAACATTACCAGAAGTTTCACAAGATGGTTTATACTACACCTATGAGTTGAGAGATGGATTAAAATGGGATGATGGCACTCCAGTTACAGCAAAAGATGTTGAGTTCACTTCTAAAATTCAGGTTTGTCCATTAACTGATAATGCCAATGTAAGAGGTAATTATTCGTCGGTTATTAAAGACGTTATTTTAGACCCTCAAAACCCTTTAAAATTTACTATGGTTGCGTTTGAAAAGAATGTAACTAATAAAAGCATTTATTCGGAAGTATATATCCAACAAAAATCACATTGGGATTCGAATGGTGTGCTAGACAACCTTTCTTTTAAAGAGATACATGCTCCAGTTTTTAAGGAAAATAAAGAATTGTCCGAATGGTTTAACTCTTTTAACAACGGCGATAATAGTTATAAATCAGAGCTTTTAGTAGGTTTAGGACCATATCAAATTACAGAATGGGAAACTGGATCTTATATAATAGCTTCAAAAAAAGAAAACTGGTGGGGAGATAATGATACTAGTATTTATAACCAAAATTATCCTGATGAAATAATTTTTAAAATTATTACGGATGATGCTTCTGTTTTTTTAACATTAAAAAGCCAAGATTTAGATGCTACAAATAGAATAGGTACTTCTAAACTTTTTAAATTACAGAAACACGACTATTTTAATGAGAATTATCATTCCGCCTTTTTAAATCAATACACTTATTATTATCTAGGGATGAATACAAGACCTGATGGTATTAAAAGAAAAGCATTTTTTGACGATAAAGTTGTTCGAAGAGCAATGGCTCACTTAGTTCCTGTAGATGAAATTATAGAAGTTATTTTGCATGGAGAAGGTTCGCGTCAGGTTTCTAACTTGTCATCCTTAAAAAAGAATTATAACGATACGTTAAAACTTATAGATATTGATGTAGAAAAAGCAAAAACTCTTTTAGATGAAAGTGGGTGGATTGATACTGATGGAGACAATATTAGAGATAAGATGGTTAACGGAGAAAAATTACAATTAAGTTTCGAGTTAAGTTACATGAGTTCTCCTACGTCTAAGGAAACAGCCTTAATTATAAAAGAAAGTCTTTGGAGAGCTGGTGTTAACGCCATTCCTAATCCTATGGACTTTACATTGTTTTATAAAAATGCACAAGAGCATGATTTTGATATGATGATTGGGGGTTGGGGAGGTTCTGCCTCTTATTCTAATCCTTTTCAATTATGGCATACCTCTTCTTGGGCAAATAAGGGCTCTAATTTTACTGGTTTTGGTGACGCAGAAAGTGATTCTTTAATTGATCTGGCAAATAGATCAATTGATGAAGAAGAACATAGAAATGCAATTTGGGCTCTACAAGCTAAAATTTATGATGATCAACCTTATGTTTTCCTTTACAGCCCAAAAAGAAAAGTTGTTATTCATAAGCGTTTCGAAAATGCAGATATGTATTTTGAAAAACCAGGATTTGTATTAAATAACTTTTTATTGAAAAAAGAATTTCAAAATTTAACACCAACACAATAAGAAATGTTTAAATATATAGTTAAAAGAGTTTTAATTTTTATACCTACGCTGGTTGCCATCTCTTTATTGGCATTTATAATTAGCATTTCAGCTCCAGCTGATCCAGTTGAGAAGTTAACTAATTCTGCAGATAAAGAAGGTGCTGCAAATCAACAGTCCGATGCTACTAAAAGAGTAAAACAAGAATTGAGAAAAAAGCTTGGTCTTGATTTACCAATTTTTTACTTTAATTTTGGGTCAATTAGTGATTGTGATACGCTCTATAGACTCGATGATAAAGACCACATAGCTAGTTTAAGTGAGATGACTCATTACTATGGAAATTGGCCTGATATATCTACTTACTATCATCAATTAATCAAGACTCAATTAGCCCACGAAAAATTAGTATTAGATAATATTTATTTGTCACAAGACTTTTTAGAACCTATTTTCACTAAAAATCAGATTAATGATGCAATAACTCAGTCTAGTTTTGAGATTAGTGCAATTTTAGAAACAGCTAACCCTAGTGTTTTAGAATCAAAAATGTCGAATCTTGATATGTTATATTCTAAATATGGCTTTTTAAATTCGATTTCTAAAGAATATAATCTTTCTAAAGAACATTATAATCAGGTATTAGAAAACGCCTCTCACTGGAAAACATATATTCCTAAAATTGTTTGGTATGGCCCTAAAAATCAATATCATTTTTGGCTTTTTGGTAATGGCCAAGAAAGAGAAGGAGTTGTAAGAGGTGATTTCGGATTATCTTATATCGATAACCAGCCTATAAATACTAAAATATGGAGTAAGGTTTGGATTTCTTTCTCTTTCTCTATTTTGTCAGTATTATTCGCCTACATTATTAGTATACCATTGGGTATTTATTCTGCATATAAAAAGGATAGTAGATTTGACAGAATATCTTCTGTAATTGTTTTTATTCTGTATTCTATGCCGAGTTTCTTTATCGGAGTTCTGTTATTATACACATTTGCCAATCCTGATACCTACAGATGGTTTCCAGTTTCAGGGATACAAGACCCTTCAGTGTATGATGCATCCTGGTCTTTAATGGAAAAAATAAGCCACAGACTCCCTTATTTTGTGCTACCCTTACTTACTTACACTTACAGCTCATTTGCTTTTTTAAGTAGAATAATGAGAGTTGGAGTTATTGATGTCTTTAGCCAAGATTATATAAGAACTGCAAGAGCCAAAGGCCTAGGAGAAGGAAAAGTAGTGATGAAGCATGCATTAAGAAATTCACTATTGCCAATAATTACTGTTTTTGCTAATATTTTTCCACTAGCAATCGGTGGTTCTGTAATTATAGAAACAATTTTTACAATTCCAGGAATGGGTTTTGAAATATATAATTCAATTTTAAACTCGGACTATCCAATGATTGTTGCAGTATTTACAATTATTGGATTTTTAACAATGTTAGGTTATCTGATAGCGGATATTTTGTACGCTGTTGTTGACCCAAGAATTTCATACAAATAAAAAATGGAGCAACAAAATAATTTTTCGTTCAAAAAATATGCTTGGGCACAGTTTAAAAAGAATAAGCCTGCTTTAGTATCCCTTTATATACTTTTTTCATTAGTTGTATTAGCCCTCTTTGCACCTTTAATTGCAAATGATCAACCCTTATATTGTAAATACCAAGACAATACATATTTTCCTGCTTTTACTACTATGATAAATCCTTCTAAAACAGTTAGTGTTCTTAATAAAGAAACAGGTATTATAGAAGATCTACAATTTGATATTACCGACTGGAGAAAGCTTTCTTTAGGAAGCGTTGTTTGGGCACCTATTCCTTATTCTCCTGACAAAGGTGATAAGTATAACAGAGAGTATGTTTCTCCGGTTGATAATCAGAGGTTTAAAGACTCAGACAATGAAATTAAAGAATTGCCTACAAGGTTAAGACATTTTTTAGGTACGGATAATATTGGCAGAGATTTAGCTTCCGGATTGATTCATGGTACAAGAATTTCTTTGCTAGTAGGAGTTGTTGCAATGGGAATAGCGAGTATTATTGGTGTTTTTCTTGGTTCTATAGCTGGGTTTTTTGGAGATAGAAATTTATTAATGGCAAGAGGAAAATATTATTTTACAATATTGGGAATTTTTCTTGCTTTTTTCTATGGATTTGGAGTTCGAAAGTATGTTATCGCTAATGCATTCGAATCTGGAAATGGTGGTATTTTACAGATCTTTTTAAGTTTGATAATTATAGTTGCAGTAATTATTGGGTCAAGGCTTCTTAGTAAGTTATTTAATTTTGGTTGGTTAGCTAAAGAAATAAATGTTCCTATTGATACCATTATTTCAAGAGGAATTGAAATTCTAAATTCTATACCACGTTTAATTTTGATAATTACTATATCTGCCGTTTTTGCTAGAAGTATCTGGTTAATTATGGTAATTATTGGACTTACCTCATGGACGGGTATTGCACGTTTTACTAGGGCAGAGTTTTTAAGAATAAGGGAGTTAGAATATGTACAAGCAGCTAAATCTTTAGGTTATTCTAATTTCAGAGCTATTGCTAAACATGCACTACCTAATTCATTAGCACCAGTGTTTGTTTCAATTGCATTTGGTGTGGCATCTGCTATTCTTATTGAAAGTTCGCTTTCCTTTTTAGGGATTGGAGTTCCTGACGATGTTGTTACTTGGGGTTCTTTATTAAACTTAGGAAGACAAGAGTTTGAAGCTTGGTGGTTAGTTATTTTTCCAGGGTTGGCAATCTTTATAACGATTACAGTTTATAATCTTATCGGTGAAGGATTGAGAGACGCTTTAGACCCTAGATTAAAAAGCTAGTTTAAATTTTCTTTTAATAAAGTTTTTAGTTGGTCACTAGTAAGGCTGATTTCTAGTTTTCCTTCAATAGCAACAGATATCTTACCTCTTTCTTCGGAAACAATTATTGCTATTGAGTCGGTGCTTTCTGTTATTCCTGCAGCGGCTCTATGTCGCATTCCTAAATTGTTTGGAAATGAATCGTTTTCTATAACTGGCAAAACACATCTCGCTGCCATTACTTGATCTCCTGTAATTATAACAGCACCATCGTGTAAAGGACTATTTTTAAAAAAAATACTCTCTAAAAAAATACTCGTAGTCTTCGCTTTTATAATTTCTCCAGTTTCAATATAATTACCTAAATTATTTTGTCTAGTAATAACTATTATTGCTCCTGTTTTAGATTCGGCCATTTTCTGACATGCATTTACAATATCATCAATTTTGACCTCCAGACTTGATTCTTCATTTATCCAATTAAACTTTAGGACACCTTCTTTAGAAAGAAATTTTGTATTTCCTATCATTAATAAAAATCTACGTAACTCTTGTTGAAATACAATAATTACTGCAATTACACCAACTCCAATAAATTGTCCTAAAATTTCGCTAAGCAAATCCATTTGTAAAGCCTCAACTAATTTCCAGAGTAAATATATTGCAGTGATACCGATAAATATTTTTATTGCTACCGTACCTCTTACAAGTTTATATAGTTGAAATAGCAAAAATGCTACTAATAAAATGTCTACAATATCTAAAAAGTTAAATTCTAAGAAATCCATTATTGATTATTTTGAGCTAAATTAAACAATTTAATACATTCACATGCTTGCTTAACATCATGAACTCTAAGAATAGTTGAACCCATTTCAAGACATAAATAATGAAGAAAGCTTGTTCCGTTTAAAGCATCTTTTGGTTCAATCTCTAGAGGTTTGTATATCATTGATTTTCTTGATATTCCTGATAAAATAGGGGAGTTTAATTGATTAAAAAACGCCATATTATTTAACAATTTATAATTCTGCTCTAAAGTTTTACTGAAGCCAAATCCAAGATCAATAATTACTTGACTCTGAGAATTTAAAACTTCAATTTTTTGTTTAAAATATTCAAAAATTTCTTCAACTATATTTTCGTAATTAGTGAATGTTTGCATGTTTTGAGGAGTTCCTCTCATATGCATCATTATATACGGGATATTTAGTTCCTGAATTGTTTTGAACATATTCTTATCAAGTTCTCCTCCAGAAATATCATTGATAATATCTATGCCATAATTATGAGCTTTTTTTGCAACCTCAGAATGATAAG
>JBELHW010000080.1:0-6127 GCA_042091225.1 Cryomorphaceae bacterium
GCATCTGCCTTCTAAGCAGACGGTCACAGGTTCGAATCCTGTCGCGATCACAAAAAAGCCAAGCTAATTTAGCTTGGCTTTTTTATTTTCATTACAATTTAAATTATTCACGGAAAACTACTAAATAAAATAAAAATTGTTAGCTAATAACTTATTTTGAAGGAAACTTCATTCTATAAGAAGCTCTAATATTTCCTTTTGATATATCAGATAATTTTCTTTTGAGCATCCTTCTTTTTAATGGAGAGAGATAATCAGTAAACAAGACTCCTTCTATGTGATCATATTCGTGTTGAATAATTCTAGCTTTCAGTCCATCGTATTGTTCTTCAACCCATTCAAATTGTTGGTTTTGATATTTAATTTTAATTTCCTGTTTTCTAAATACATCCTCTCTAACATCAGGAATAGAAAGGCATCCTTCATTAAAAGACCACTTCTCCCCTTGCTCTTCAATAATAGTAGGATTTATAAAGGTTTTACGAAAATCTTCCATGCTAGGGTCATCATCCGAAAATGAAGAGCCATCAATAACAAACAATCTTATGCTTTTTCCTATTTGAGGAGCAGCTAATCCAACTCCACTAGCTTCGTACATAGTTTCATACATATCATCAATAAGCTGCTGTAGGCCAGGATAATCTGAGCTTATGACTTCAGCTTTCTTTTTTAATACATTTGTTCCGTATGCTACAATCGGTAAAATCATTTTAAAATAACTCTTTTATTAATTGTTCTATCGAAATGCCTTCCGCTTTGTAATTTTTCACTACTCTATGTCTTAAAATAGGAATTGCAACTGCTTTTACATCCTCAATATCTGGAGAAAATTTTCCGTTTATAGCTGCATGACACTTAGCCCCAATTACTAAGTTTTGAGAAGCTCTAGGGCCAGCTCCCCAAGAAATAAACTGATTTACTCTCTCTGTAGAATAAGTTGAATTAGGTCGAGTTTTAGCAACTAATTTAACAGCATATTCTATCACATTATCAGAAACAGGAATTCTTCTTACTAACTTTTGAAATGTAATAATTTTATCTCCGTCTAAAATTTTATTTAAGTTGACAGACAAATCAGAAGTTGTATTTTTAATTACTTGTAATTCTTCTTCATAAGACGGGTAATCTAAAATTACGTTGAACATAAATCTATCAAGTTGAGCTTCAGGAAGAGGATATGTACCTTCTTGCTCTATAGGGTTTTGAGTAGCTAAAACAAAAAATGGATTATCCAACTTATATCTATTTCCTGAAGCAGTAACTGCTCTCTCCTGCATTGCTTCTAAAAGTGCTGCTTGAGTTTTAGGTGGAGTTCTATTTATCTCATCTGCTAAAATAATATTAGCAAAAAGTGGTCCTTTTTTAAATTCGAATTTACGTTCAGAATTTAAAATTTCAGAGCCAACTATATCGGAAGGCATTAAATCTGGAGTAAATTGAATTCTGTTATATTTTAAACCTAAGGCATCCGAAATGGTTTGCACCAATAAGGTTTTGGCTAAACCAGGAACTCCTACTAACAAACAATGGCCTTGACTAAAAATTGATATTAAAACATTTTTTATTACCTCATCCTGACCAACAATAACTTTGGCTATTTCTTTTCTAAAGTCATCGTAAGAAGACTTAAACTCTTTTACTAATTCTACGTCTGACATAATTTTACTTGCTCCAGTTAGTTAATGACTCACAACTATTGTTTTTTAACTTAATAAAAGTTTTTAAAATAGTTTTTTCTTTCCACTCGTTTAATACTGTAGATTTTAATTCTTGAAGAGCTACAGCTTGTATTCTATCATAATCTTCTTGTAAATTTGCTTTATGGGAAGTTGTTAATTTATCAACTTTAACAATTCTACAACCTTTCCTTTGGTCGAAATTAGTGAAATTCATAGACTTAGATATATCACCAGTAGACAAATCATTAATGGTTAGTGATGTTTCAGAATCTAACTCATCTAACAAAAAAGAAGAAGAGCCAGTTTGAATATTTATGATAACACCTCCATTATTTTTAGATTGTCCTTGTGAAAACATTAAAGCGGCTTGATCAAAAGTTAGACTATCAATTAGAATTAGATTTTTGATGCTATCTAATTTAGTTTTTGCTTTTTCATAGTCTGACAATCTAAAGTTTGGTTTTAATAAAATATGGCGAATTTTAAATTGTTCACCTTTTCTATCAACTGCCTGAATTAAATGATAACCATATTTAGTTTTTACAGGATTAGAAATTTCACCTTTTTGCAATCTGAATGCAACAGATTCAAATTCTGGAACAAGTTTACCTTTAGTAACATAACCTAAATCGCCACCCTCTTTTGCAGAGCCTTCATCTTCAGAATATAGAGATGCTAAAAAGCTAAAGTCCTCCCCATCTTCAACTCTTTTTTTAAATTCTAAAAGTTGTTTTTCAAGTCTATCTTTCTCGTATTTTGTAACCGCAGGAAACAATACTATTTGAGACATTTCAATTTGAGCTGGAAAAATTGGCAGACTATCAAACGGAATCGAATTAAAAAACTTTCTAACATCTGAGGGAGTTGTTTTAATAGATGAAGTAACGCTAGATTCCATTCTTTGAGCTAAAATTTGATCTTTAATAATATCGAAAAATTCTTCTCTGATTTCTTCAATTGGTTTGTTAAAATACTGCTCTGTTTTTCTAATAGAACCGATTTGACTAACGAAATAGTTGATTCTTTGCTCAATAGCACTATTTACTTCATCATCGCTAACTTCTAAACTATCTACCTCAGCTTGATTGGCTAATAGCTTCTGAAACATCATTTCTTCCATTACTTGACACCTAAGCTCGTTTTTATTGAAGCCGATTTGTTGGGGCTGTGAAAGCATTTGCAGAACTTGAGATTCAACTTCTGAAAACAAAACTATCTTATCTCCAACAATAGCTTCTACTCCATCAATAGAGTTTTGTGCATTTATATTTAAATACAAGAATGAAATTATAAGTATTATTAATTTACTCTTTTTCATATTTAATAAGTTTTTTTGATAATGCTTCTTTATATAATTGATTTTCCATATTTCTTAAAAAATCAATCTTTCTTTTATTAATTAAAATAGACTTTATTTGATCCTTTTCTAACTCTAAAGGAGAAATTTCACCTTTTCCTTTTTTATTTTTAATACAAACAAAAAAGTAATAGTCTTCATCCTTAAGTTCGAAATATTTTTTATTTCTAAAATCTCTTTGACTTATTTCTTTTGGTAATTTAAAATTTAATTCTTCTAATAAAATCCAATCTGAGTGAAGAGAATATTCGTCGGCAAATTGATAACAATAAACTTCTAATAAATCTAAATCTTCTGTAGAAGAAGACTTATACCATTTTAAGAGTTTATATAAACTTGGTACTTCTTTTTTAACCTTAACATAATTTACTTGAACAAAATTGTTTTTGACTTTAAAGTTAGATTTGTTTTCGATGTAATAATTTTGAATATCTAAATCAGAAATAACAGTATCTAACTTTTGATCAACTAGTAATTTTTGGTATTTATAAATCAAAAGAGCGTTTTTATAATCAAGAACTTGTTTCTCTATATCAATTAGTTCCTCATCTAAATTAAGCTCGGCTTTATGGATAAGTGTTTGTTTCTTAACCCATTTCTCGATTAATGAATTCAACAATAGTAAACTATCCTCTTTTGAGCTTTCATTTATAAAAGAATACTCGATATCTTCATAAAACAAATCATTTCCATAAATAGAAGCAAGATGAATCTTGTCTTCATTTTGAAAAAAAGAGCAGGAGGATAACCCTAAAAAAATTACAAAAACTAGACTTGCCCTCATTTATTTGTTTAATTAATTATAGAATAAAGAACATCTTTATAAATAGTAGCAGGGTATTTTTCTTCTAA
Source organism: Cryomorphaceae bacterium (assembly GCA_042091225.1). Classification (GTDB taxonomy): domain Bacteria; phylum Bacteroidota; class Bacteroidia; order Flavobacteriales; family UBA7312; genus JABAYQ01. The sequence continues at coordinate 3,889 of JBELHW010000080.1, forward strand.
TTCTTTTTTCCAAGAAGCTTCTAAGTAGTCTTGATAATCGGAAATAACAGATCCTCTTGCTTCTTCAAAAGTCATAAGTTTTCCCGATTTTATCTCTTTTATGTGTACTACCTTGATTGAACCGTCTAGTTGTTCCTCTCCTTTAGTAAGGCCAACGGACCATTTCTGATCTACAACATCAAGGTCTCCTTTACTATAGTCGTTATTGACAAGACTTATATTATCAGGATTAGATCCATTAATAATATTTACTATATCCTGATCTGAAAGGTAAAATTCTTCTCCCTTACCTAAATCGAGTAAATCAATTTCTTTCTTACTTAGAATGCTAATTGAAGTTCTATTATTAATTAGAGACCTTAATTTTGTTTCAACTTGCTTATCAAAACAATTAAAAGTAGATGCTGAAACCGTTTCTCCCCATAGGTAGTTTTCTTTTGTCAAGTCATAATATTTTTTCAAACCAACAGTATCTGAAATAGCTTTTGACCATACTTTTTCATCCATTAAATCAAATAACATTATTCCGTCATGGTATTCTTTCATTAGATTTTTAAATTCTGGATATTTATTTTCTAATTGAGAATCTTCGTAGTCCAAACAAGTTCTCTCAACAAAATCTTTATACATTTTATTGATAGTAGATACCATTGTTTTAGGGTCAGTTTTAGTTTTTTGATTATTAAGATAATCTGCAAAATCATCTTGATTATAACTTACATTATCAAGGATAAATAATGTTTTGCCATCAGTTTTGTATGAGCTTCTATCCCATTTCTGAAAATTAATTTCATAAAAAGGATCTAAATTATCGTAGGTAACATCTTTAAAATTATATTCTTTCTTAATTGTTTTAATTAAAGAATTTTTTCCTTGATTAGATCTAGTGTCTCTTTTTATTTTTCGTTCAATATCTGACTTTGAATCTTCAAAACTAGGAACAGGTTTTAGATCAATTAGTTTAATAAAATGCCATCCGTAAACTGTCTTTACAGGATCAGCAGTTACATCCCCAATATTTTCTAATGAAAATGCGGCTTTTTCGAAGGAAGGCACCATTTGTCCAGAACCAAAGAATGGAAGTTCACCATTATTTTTTGAGGATGATTTATCATCTGAAAACTTAACCAATTCTTCAAATGTTTTACCACTTTGAAAGGCTTCTTTTAGTTGAATAATCTTTTCTTGGTTTGCAGCAAGCTCTTTTTGAGGAGTATCTTCACGTTCTTCGATCATTATATGAGCAACTTTAATCTCTCCTTTATTATCCCTTTTGTCTTCTACTTTCAGAATATGATATCCATATTGAGTTCTAAAAGGAAGCGAAATATCTCCTACTTCAGTTTTGAATGCAATATTTTCAAAAGCATAAATCATTCTAAAAGCTGAAAAATAACCTAAATCACCACCATTAGTTTTTGCACTAGGGTCTTGAGAGTTAGCCATTGCAACCGATTGAAATGAAGATCCTGATAAAATTTGCGATCTTAAATCCATTAATTTATTGTAGGTTACTAAAGTGTCTGCTGGTAGTGCATTTTCGTCTAAAGTCAGAAGAATATGACTTGCTTTCACTTCTTTTTTCATTCTTTGGTATGCTTCATCTACAAGAGCTAATTCAGCATTTTTATCTGTTAAATAAGGACGAGCTAATTGTCTTCTGTAACCTGCTAATTCTCTTATAAAAGCTTGAGAAGTATCCATTTGCTTTTCTTGTGCATAAAGAACTTTTCTTTTAAAATCTACATATAAATCAGCATACTCATCAAGGTATTCTTCAGTAATAACTTTATCGTCATTATTTTTATTAAAAGTAGTTTCAAATTCCGAAAGAGTTACCTCTTCAGGACCAACTTCCATTACAATTTCTTTCTGGTTTTTCTTGTTAAAACTACCACTTAATGCAGCTAAACCTAATGCTACTAAAACTAAAATTCCATTCATTTTTTATTATTTTAAGTATTATTTATTATCTACTATAGTTTGGTGCTTCTCTAGTTATCCTGACATCATGAGGATGGCTTTCTGTAACACCAGCTGATGTAATTCTTATAAATTTAGATTCTTTCATTTGTGCAATATTAACAGAACCACAATATCCCATTCCTGATCTTAATCCACCAACCATTTGATGTATGACTTCATCAAGCTTACCTTTATAATCTACTCTACCAACAATACCTTCGGGTACAAGTTTTTTCTCATCCTGATCAGATTGGAAGTACCTATCTTTAGAACC
>JBELHW010000081.1:0-6032 GCA_042091225.1 Cryomorphaceae bacterium
GCATGAAAAGTACCTTCACTACCAGTAAAACCTTGAACTATAACTTTCGAATCTTTGTTTACTAAAACGCTCATAATTGCTTTTAAAATAATTGTTGCAAATTTAAAATAATTCTGTCAAGACAAAACAAAAAAATACAAATATCTTATTTGTATTTCTATCTTTGCCACATGTTGAGAAATAACGATACTATTTGTGCTGTAGCTACATCTTCTGGAGTTGGTGCTATTTCTATCCTCCGACTTTCTGGTCCTAGTGCTATTTCTATCTGTAATAGCTTTTTTTATGGTGCCGATTTACAAAAAGTTAAGTCCCATACCCTACATTTTGGTACTTTTAGAAATCAAAAAAACATTATTGATGAAGTCGTTGTAAGTGTTTTTAAAAATCCTCACTCCTATACTGGAGAAGATGTTATTGAAGTTTCTTGTCACGGATCGATATATATTCAAAATCAAATACTTCAACTTTTTATAAAAAATGGTGCCAGAATAGCTAACCCTGGAGAATTTACTTTAAGAGCATTCAGTAATGGCAAAATGGATTTGTCTCAAGCCGAAGCTGTAGCCGACCTAATTGCATCTGAAAGCGAGGCAGCACACAAGGTTGCTATCCATCAAATGAGAGGAGGCTTTTCTAACGAACTCAAAAATTTAAGAGCCGAACTCATCGAATTCGCATCTTTAATAGAATTAGAACTTGATTTTGGAGAAGAAGATGTAGAGTTTGCCGATAGAGAGAAATTTAATCAACTTCTACAAAAAATAAAATCTGTTTTAAAAAGATTAATCGATTCTTTTGCTGTTGGAAATGTAATGAAAAACGGAATTCCTGTTGCTATATTAGGTCGTCCTAATGTAGGGAAATCTACTTTATTAAATGCTTTGCTAAACGAAGAAAGAGCCATTGTTTCGGACATAGCTGGCACAACAAGAGATACTATCGAAGACGTTGTAAATTTAGGAGGCATACAATTCCGATTTATTGATACTGCCGGTTTAAGAGAGACTGAGGACATTATAGAATCTATTGGAATTAGTAAAGCTATTGAAAAAGCCAAATCTGCCAAGATTACTATCTTCATTATTGATGCTTCACAAGATTTAGACGATCAACTAACCGAACTGGAAAATATTAAATCGAAAGAAATTGATTCTCCCATAGTTATTGTTAATAAGGTAGATTTAAATAGTGAAATTATCTCTCAAGTAAAAAACGCATTATTTATATCGGCAAAAAATAAAGAAGGAATTGATGCTTTTTGTAATAAAATGTTAGAAATAGCAAATAGTTCTAACTTAGATCAGGACCAAACACTAGTTAGTAATAACAGACACCTTCAGGCATTACACCATGCTTTAGAAAATGTTTTGAAAACTATAGAAGGACTAAATAACGGAACAAGCGGAGATTTTTTAGCTATGGACATACGCCAAGCATTGTATCATATAGGCGAAATAACTGGGGAAATTTCTACTGACGATTTATTAGATAATATCTTTTCTAATTTCTGTATCGGAAAATAATTATAATACATTTTAGTTTGTAAGCCTTCTAATTATCATTGGAAGATAAATTAGGTCAAAGAAGATAGCAATTGTTGCACTTATTATTGTAATAACAGAAAGTTGAGAAACCGATTTAAATTCGGAAAAAGCCAAAGGCAATAAGCATAAAAGAACTACAAAAGTAGTTTTTATTATTGCAGAACCAGTGTTGTTTACAGTAAGGTGTAAGGCTTCATTTTTAGCTACTCCTCTTTTTATGTGGTTGGTATAAGAGCTGATTACATGTATAGAATCATCAACAATAAGTCCAAAAACAATAGTAAAAATAAACGCATTAGAAAGGCTAAAATAAAAGCCTAACTGATAGAGAACACCCAAGCATAGGACAATAGGAACAAGATTGGGTATAACAGCAATAATAAAAAATCTATAATCGAATTTATTCATCACAAAAAACACTAATCCGATAGAGAAAATAGCTATAAACAATCCGAAGATTAATTTTTTAGTAAGGTCATTTCCCAACAAATCGAACAGATAACCAGCTCCTGAATAAGAAAAAACCAATTGAGGAAAAGATGCTTCTAATGCTTTCATTTTTTCTAAGGTAGCTAAAGAACCTATATCTCCCGAACGGCAGATAAAAAAGTGGCGGTCATCTGATTGATTCAACATATTATTTATACCTCTTGAAGCCATTCCTTCAAAAGAAGTATTTGTAAAATCTACGGCAAATCCTAAACTGATTAACAACTCTTTGACCTCAGACAAATCGTCTGAACTGACAGCATCTGTTTTTTCAACCATAACTGTTAGTGGCTTTATTCCTCCAAAAAACTGATCAAAATAGGCCGTTTGTTTATACATTTCCGATTTCTTATTTATTTCATCGGTGAGGTAATTGTCAATGTTTACATTAAATACAGCATAAATACCGAAAACTACAAATATTGCGGTTGTAATATGAAAAACTAAATTATTTTTTAATCGACCAAACCAATCGAGTATTCCGTCAGTTAGTTTCTTTAAAGCAGGTGTCGGACGTGTTTCATGAATATTTTTATCTATGCAGATAGCATAAACTACTAGAGCAATAAAAAGAGTAAAAACTACTCCTATCGAGGTTATTATTCCAAACCTTACAATTGGTAAAATATCGTTAACCAAAAAAGTTAGAAAACTCATTGCAGTAGTTAAGGAAGTTAAGATAACAGCCTTACCAACTAAATTCATTCTCAGATCAAAAAAAGAAAAATTGTTCTCTTTATTAGTTTGTTGCTTATTGCTCAAATGCATAATATCAGAAATACATACAATAAACAATATTGCGGGTGTAATAATCATAACTAGTTCTATTCCACCAAATATAATTTGTGAAATTCCTAGAGTAACAACTATGCTAGCAACAACACTAGAAACAGTAAATAAAACCAATGGCAAATTATTGGTTAGAAGAAGTAAAAACAAAAAACAAAAAACACAACTAATAACAGTTATAATTACAAATTCTCTAATAACTTTCTTTTCAAAATAAAGTTCGCTTGGTGCTCTTCCAGCAATGGATACATTAGCAGATTTGTCGTTTATTTTTGTATCGTATAGTTGATTAATAAATTCTTTTGTCTGTTGGTTTGAAAGACTTGGAGATGCTTCTATAAGAAACAATAAGTTTTTTGTGTCGGCTGTAATAAAATTATTAGCAGAACCCAAAGAAGCTAAAGAAGCTAAAGATGTAACATAGGTTTCATTAGTTGAAAGATCCATGGTTTTTTTTGCCATGGGGAAAAGTCCCATATTTATAATCTTCTTATCGTTAATAATGCTGAAAACACGATTAACATAGTCAGATTTTTTCAACTCTTTATGAAACGAATTTATATCGCTAAAATCTTGATAGTCTAAACTATCGCTAAAGGTAATACCCAGAAAAATTAAATTGTTATCATCAACAATTTTCAGATCGAAATTAGCACTGCCTTCCAATTCGTTAATAATGCGCTCAGAATCAAAATATATATTGGCGTTTGTTAATTGATAAAGACAGAAACCAAATAACAACAAACAAAAAACACCTAAATGGTATTTAAATTTCCAAATAAACTTAAAAAGCATTTATTTTTTTATTGTAGAAAGTCCACCATCTACACCCAAAACCTGACCTGTAACCCAAGCGGATTCTGAGGAAAGTAAAAAAGAAATTGCATTTGAAATATCTTTTGTAGAACCTACTTGTTTTAGTGGGTGTCTATCTTTCATTTGTTCGGTTTGAGTTTCTGTTCTGAACATTCTCTTAGAAAGTTTGGTGTTTACAAGAGATGGAGCAACACAATTTACTCTTACTTTAGGAGACCATTCGGCAGCTAAAGACCTACACAATCCTTCAATTGCAGATTTACTAGCAGAAATAGAAGAATGAAATGGCATTCCAACACTTGCCGCAATAGAACTAATAAAAACTAAGGATGCGTTTTCGTTAAACGACTTGTGGTAATGCTTAAGTACCTTTATTAAACCTAAAACATTTATTTCATAATCGTTTTGAAAGTCTGATAATTTGAGGCTAGAAAAAGGCCTTAAATTTATTGAACCAGGAAAATAAACCAAACCATCAATTCCACCCTCAATATCAGGATAGCTTTCTTCATTTTGAACATCAAAAGAAGAGCTAGAAGAACTTACTTCTACAAATTGATAGTTGTTTCCTTTATCTGATACCAACTGCTGAGCAATATCACTAGATGCTCCTATTAAGACTATTTTCATTTTGTATAACTTTTAAATATTAATTGTTATACAAAAGTATTAAAATTTGTTTATTTATTAAATGTAAATAAGTTAAAAATGATGTTATATTGATAAAATTAGGTATTGAGTCTTTTTTTTTAGTGAATGAATCAGAGTAAAAAACTAGAGTATAAAAGATTAAAAAAACTTTTTTTTGAAGTGCTAAAACTATTTCAATATTTATTAGTTTTGTAATTGATTTTTAAAAAAAATAAGAAATGAACTTTGATGTTATAGTTATTGGAAGTGGTCCTGGTGGTTATGTTACTGCAATTCGTGCTTCTCAATTGGGTTTAAAAACTGCAATTATTGAAAAAGAATCTTTAGGAGGTGTTTGCCTTAACTGGGGCTGTATTCCTACTAAAGCATTATTAAAATCTGCACAGGTTTTCGAATACATTAATCATGCTGAAGATTTCGGACTAAAAGTTAAAGGTGCTGAAGCAGACTTTGATAGCGTGATTTCTAGATCAAGAGGTGTAGCCGACGGAATGAGTAAAGGAATCGATTTCTTGATGAAGAAAAATAAAATCGAGATTATAATGGGTACTGCTAAAGTACTTCCGGGCAAAAAGATTTCGGTTACAGACAGCAAAGGAAAAGCTAGCGAATACAGTGCAGAAAACATCATTATTGCAACTGGTTCAAGATCGAGAGAATTACCTAATCTACCGCAAGACGGAACTAAAATTGTTGGCTATAGAAAAGCAATGACTTTAGATAAAAAACCTAAGAAAATGGTGGTTGTTGGTTCTGGTGCTATCGGAGTAGAGTTTGCTTATTTCTACAACGCTATGGGTGTAGACGTAACAGTAGTCGAATACATGGGTAATATTGTTCCTGTTGAAGACGAGGATATCTCTAAACAATTGGCTCGTTCGTTTAAGAAAATGGGCATAAAAATAATGACTAATTCGTCTGTAGAATCTGTAGATACTTCTGGCAAAGGATGTGTAGTAAGTGTCTCAACTAAAAAAGGAGAAGAAAAAATAGAATGTGATGTTGTTCTTTCTGCGGTTGGTGTAGTTGCTAATATCGAGAATATAGGCTTAGAAGATGTTGGCATTGCTACTGACAAAGGCAAAGTTTTAGTGAATGATTTCTATCAGACAAACATTCCGGGTTACTTTGCAATCGGAGATGTGTTACCAACTCAGGCCCTTGCTCACGTAGCTTCTGCCGAAGGAATTATTTGTGTAGAAAAAATTGCTGGACACAAACCAGAGAAATTAGACTATAATAATATTCCAGGTTGTACATATTGCTCTCCTGAAATATCGTCGGTAGGATATACCGAAAAAGCTGCTAAAGAAGCAGGATATGATGTTAAAGTAGGTAAATTCCCTTTCTCTGCTTCGGGTAAAGCATCGGCATCAGGGCACAAAGATGGTTTTGTAAAAGTAATATTTGACGCTAAGTATGGCGAATGGTTAGGTTGTCACATGATTGGGTACAATGTAACTGAAATGATTGCCGAAGCTGTAGTTGCTCGAAAACTAGAAACTACAGGACACGAAATTTTAAAATCAGTTCACCCTCATCCTACCATGAGTGAAGCGGTAATGGAAGCCGTAGCTGCAGCGTACGATGAAGTGATTCACATGTAATATTTTGTTTTAAATTACTAAAAAGCCCGAGCAATTTGCTCGGGCTTTTTTTATGCTTTAATGAATTTAATTATTCACCAATAGAAATTAATTCCACTTCGAAAATTAAGGTAGCATTAGGTCCTATTGCACC
>JBELHW010000082.1:0-5987 GCA_042091225.1 Cryomorphaceae bacterium
CAATTTTATCTAGTATTACTTGAGGCTCAAACCCTTGATCTTCAATCTTTTCTTCTAAGTCATCGTATGCTGTATAAGTTTCATCAATTTGATTTTGATCGAACCCTTTAACTCCGTTTTCCAGAGTAATCATGAAAAGTTCAGAGACAAATTGAACATTTCGCATTCTTTTATCCCTAGCTTTTGTTGTGATTTTAAAATCCCACCAAAAATCTTTTTGAGATTCAGTCTCGACCGTATTTATGAACCAACCGTTGTATCGCGCATGTCTTAGTTCTTGCTGCTGCAGATTTCTAGCATTTCTGTTTACTCTATCAAAGACTTCTTCTATATTATTTCCGTCAATATTGTCTATAAAATCAACTACTAATGTGTAGTCCCAGAATTTTCTTTTATATTCAGTAGACAGGGTCTTGAATTTTTTTCCATTTAGGTTCTCATCACCAAAGTCAGTTCCAATTGCTATTTTACTTTTTGCAAACGAGATTATAGTTTCTAATCTTTGTTTACCATCAACCACGTGGTACTCAGCAAATCCATTATCATCTATAGTACGATGAATAAAAATAGGAGGTGCAGGGTAATTTCTAAAAATGGTATCTAAAAAAAATCTTTTATCTTTTGCACTCCAAACACTTTTTCTTTGGTATGGTGGGTTAAGGTCTAGTTGCCCATTTCTTTCTAGGTCAAGGAACCATGTTATTTGTTGAGTTGTCGGTTGTCTTTTCATTTTGTTATCTTAATTATCTTGGACCCATAAATCGGTCACCGTTGAAGTGAATCATGTGGTCGGGTTTATCAGAGATCCATACTTCGGTTTCCCATGCGATATCTGAAACATTTTTTTTAAATTCTTTGTTGTCTGGAAATGCGGTAACATAAACTTTACCTACTTTACATTCTTTTAAGGCTTCTTCTAATTCTTTCCAGCGTTTTGGTGAAACTGGACCATGACTTGTCACTGCTTCAATTAGAAATAGCCATTTTCTTTGGCTATTGTAGACTACAACATCAGGAAGCTTATCATGAGACATAGGTGAAACTCCTAAAGATTGTAAATAATCAGATTCAAGGTGCATTAGTTTACCTCCTTCACCAGTTCTACTACTTGCTGTATCTCCTATATAAAGGACAATACCTCCTTCACCAACAAAACGTGGGCAAAATTCATGTATTATATCCGCATGTAATTGATTATGTTTTCCTGGGGATAATGTGAGTTCTTTGCCATTGGGAAGTTTCACAGGTATTTTGTCTAAGTTTCGCTTTTTTTGATACTCTTCCTTGAGACTAGGCGCATTTCTTAAGAATTCAGCGACTTTTTCTTTCCAATCACCATTAGGAAACCCTTGTAGAATTCCCAATATAGGTTCATTTAGCGAATAGTTATTGTCTTTACTATTAGTAGGACGTTTTGGATTGTCCCTATTTCTATCAATTATTCTAGCTTGCTCAAATTGATGAAGTGTTTGTCTTCTGATAGTTTCCCTACTATTAGGTTTGTAATCCATTCCATACTCTTTACGAATAAATTCCATTATCAAGTAGGTAGGAAGAAGTGGAGCTTCACAATTACTCCAACTAGTATTTGGTTTGATATTTGCCAACGCTAGAAAAACCCAAGCAGACCGATCGTTAGTTTGTTGCTTAGGTAGTTGTAACGCCTTTAATATTTGTTTGGCGTCCTCTAATTTTAATTTTTTTAAATCAGGCATTTAATATTTTATTTATCTGTTCAATAGTATCATCGTCCAATTTGTTAAAATTAGCGGCATGCTTTCCTAATTGAATAATTTGCTCTCTAGTTGGTGTTTTCATAATTCTTATATCTGTCGCATTAACTTGTGTATTTCCTGAAATACACCTGTAGTAATGATCCATAAATTTAGAATTGAAAAGTATTGAAAGCCCTTTAGCTTCATCTATTGATAATTCTGAATCTTTACGGCCTATATAATTAAGTTTATTGGTAATAGCTATGAATTCTATATTTTTGATAGGGTTATAAACACCAGCAACAAGTCTCCTTCGTTCATCTTTAGATGTAAATCTTTTTAGAATTAAATACCTTTTATTTGAAAGCAAATGTTTTTCAAAATTTGGATTTAATTCAAAAGAGAGGTCTTTTTTGTTATTACCTGTCCATGATATACCATTTATTAGAACATTATGTGCTTTAATTAATGGTACTTGCCCTAGTTGTGAATGATTTGTTGTAAGGAATGTTTTAGTTCTATGCTCTACTACCGGTCCAGTTGAAATAAAATATCCTTCATCAGTAAATGTTGATGGTAATTCCTCTGCTTTTTGTAAAATTTGAAAGTCTTTTTCAGTTTCAGGAACCCGAATAATTGCTTCAGAATTACTGGCATCAATAATAATATTTCTAGGGTACATCCTAATGTTTGGTGTTCTTAAATCAGAAATACTTTTACAGCTAGAAATGGTTATTTCTGTGTAATTTTCATTATTTTTTATAATCTTAAAAATAATATTCTCTTGTAATATGTCAGAGTCTTCAAATACTTCTTTCCTAGAATTAAATATGTGTATTAGTTCAAGTCTAGAGTTATCAAGAAGATACTTTCTAAATCCTTTAAAATAGAGCCCATTTAAAAAACTCCTAGGAGAAATTACTACTACTTGACCATTTTTGGCCATAGCGGAAAGAGTAATAGCAATGAATGATGCATAAATATTAGGGTCTCCTTTGAACAAGTCCGAAGTCTTTTTTGCATAAACAGATTCTTTAACTGAATATTTAAAGTAAGGGGGGTTTATTACTGCTATATCAAATTTTGATTTCTTGTTTAAATCTGGCCTATGAGTTACGAAGTCTTTATTGATGATGTTATAGATAAAAGTCTTTCGTTCCTTGGCAAAAATTACTTTGACTCCCTCTAATACTTCAGAAAGATGTTTGATTATAGTTTTATCTATTTCATAGAGAGTTGCTTCAACATTATTGACTCCCTTTTTTAATAAGTACAAAGCAGTAGATGCGGTTAACATTCCATGACCAGCTCCGCAATCAAGTAGTCTTACGTGATTAGGGTTTAAAATTTGAACATCGATAAGATTACTCATAAACTCAGCAATAGGTGAATCCGTAAAATATTGTCCTAATATTTTCTTATCCTCATTACTAGTCTTTTGAGAAAATTCCTTTTGTTTATGTCTAATTTCTGATATCAAATTTTATTTTTTTCAATGGTATACAACGTTCCGTGTATGGTGTCGTAGCATCCCGAAGGGTGCTATGCACTATACACATTGTTGTATGCCGTTTTAATTATTTTCAACTATTTGTATTTCTTCTTCTGTTAAATCATAAAGGTCATAAACCATTCGGTCTATTTCTTTATCGGTTTTATCAATTTCGGCTTTTAGAGTTTGAGCTTCTGCTTTTTTCGTTTCAAAAACTTCCATCCACTCTATTTCATCTATTTTGGTAAGTTTTTCTCCACCTGCTTTTTTAATGGCTTTGTTTAGTTCTTTAATGAAATCTCCAAATTCTAACTCGTGCCAATTTTGTAGTTTTTTGGAAAGTTTTTCGATAGAAAATTGAGATTTAAGGTATTTGGTAAAAGTGTTCGATAAATGATTTTTATTAGTTGTAGTAATAGTTATTTGATCAACTAATTCTGAAAAGCTGTTTTGTACCTTTCCTTCAACTAAGATTATTGGAAACCTTCTAATATCTCCAATCAATATTTTGGGGAATGTTGTTCGTTTTCCTTTTGGTGAAGTTTTCAAATTATACCAAGAAATTAAAGTTGAATTTATTACTGCTAAAAGATATTCTCCTCTCATATTTGAGATATTTAAACAAGATATTATTCCAGGATCGTGATATAAAACTTCTTTACACAGGGCAGCGCTTATTCTTGGTGGATTTCCCCCTGTAATTTCTTGGATTAAAATTCTTTCCCCATTGAAATATTTTGGTTTTCGAGATCGGTGCAACCATTCACCATAATTTAGGAATTCACTATTACTAATATCAATTCCAAATCTTTTAATAGCTCTTCCTTGAACCCATTTTCCATAGTTATCATCTTCCTTCTTGTTACTATGATAGATTCTTGCCTTTACTTGTTCTTTTGTTAAATGTTCTGTTGAATATGGCACAATGCCTTGGCATACATCTAGAAAATCTGAACCTAATTTGGCATGATTAGTTATTTTATCAATTAGATCTATATCCGCTTCATTTTGCCATACTTGAAATTGATTGTCTTCAGATTTTTTCCACTTTTCTACTGAAGCTTCCAAAATAGTTGAACTACTTAGATCTAATTCAAGTGTTTTGTCATCTGAGTGTATTATTTGACACGTATTTACAAAGACTTCTTTTCTAAGTATGAAAACAAGAGCATTAACACTCGCATCTGCAAAAACAGAATAACTGAATGTAACTATATTCTCAACTCCATATTTAGTCAAAACATGTTGTCTTAAATTTTGAGCTTGAGGTATGTTAATCCAAGTATCTGGTGTTATGTAGCCGACCTCTCCACCATCTTTAAGAATACTTCCAAGCAATTCAATAAAGAAAAAATATATTTCGTGATTACCTTGGAAAGTAGTGAATTTGTTAGCGAAATAACTCTTCGTAGTTTGATCTAAATATGCTCCATAAGGCGGATTTCCAATTACTACATCAAACCCTCCCTTTTCAAAAACTTGGGGATATTCCAACTCCCATTTAAAGGCTTTATCACCTGCTACTGTTTTACTATCTATTAAAGAATTCCCGCATTTAATATTGCTGCTTAAATCATTTAATTTACGTCTTGGCTGTGCAGTCCGCAACCATAAAGAGAGTTTTGCTATCTCAACAGATTCTTCATTGAGGTCAACCCCATAAATATTGTTTTCTAATACTGTGGTTTCAATGTTCGGAAACACCAAACCGCCACCTAGTAATTTTGCTTGTAATTCATCAATGTATTCATGCTCCTTTATCAAGAAGTCTAAAGCTTGGTTTAAGAAAGCTCCAGAACCACAAGCTGGGTCAAGTATAGTTAATTGCAATAACCATTCTCTGTAGTTTTCTATTGTTGCAAGAAGCTTTTTCTTGGTTTCTGTTTTGCGTTTAGGGTGAAATTCCTCATCTACAATTTTAAGTTCATCTTTCTTTTCAGAACATAATTTACCAACTGTATTGTCTACTATGTATTTGGTAATGTATTTTGGGGTATAGAAAACACCATCTTTTTTACGTTTGGTTTTTTGCTTATCAAATTCTGTTCCTTCTATATCGGCATTAACGCTTTCAATCTCGTTTAGTGAGTTTTCGAAAATATGACCAAGTATGTTTACATCTACCTGACTTTCAAAATCGTAAGCTTGTAAGTCTTTGGTGTGTTTGTATAATAAGTCGTCACTAATCAATAGGCTATCTAGAATGCTGTCGGGTTTAAACAAGCCACCATTGTACGCAAATATCTCTGCTGTTTTATCAGTTCCTTTCCTTCCAGTATCTAAGTAGTTAAAATACTTTTTGTATCGACTGTAAAGCGGCACATGTTCGTCTAATTCTTTTAGTTTATTCCATTGGTCTAAAATTTTAACCGTTGAATTAGGTGGCAATAAACCTCTGTCTTCAGCAAAAAAAATGAATAAAAAGCGATCTATTAATTTTTGAGACTTCTTAAAAAGAGCTTGTTTTATGTTTTTGGTTCCTCTTTCGGAATCAGCATTATTCAATTCGGTTCTAAAAACCTCATTTTTCATATTAAGCTTAACCAAGTCTCGAAACAATTCTCTTTTAAACGTAGAATAGTCTTTATAGAACTTTTTTGTAATAGCTTCTTCTTCTTGAACAGAAGCTTCTTTTATTTTAAGTGGAACATTACTTAGTAAATTGTCTTTAGCCAAGCACAAGTACAGCAATTCAAAGCGTTCTTGATTAAGAGTAAACAAATCGAATTCTTCAAAGTCAACTGCATTATTGATGTAGAATCGAATTTTTTCAAAATTGG
>JBELHW010000083.1:0-5736 GCA_042091225.1 Cryomorphaceae bacterium
ATTGTTTACTAAAACTTCATCCTGACTCAAGTCTAAACAATATAATCCAAGAGAACTCTTTAAAGATAGTTTCTGATTATGATTTATTTGAAGATGTTCAAATTAATAATTTTGAACTATCTAATAATTCAATTGCAATAAACAAAGGAAAAATAACAAACAATATTTTAGATATTTTAGAATCGTTAAGAGATGAAACTCCTGACTTAGGTGCCTATGAAAAAATAAATTAAATAGTATTTAAAAAATCTAGAGTATTCTTTCCGTCGGCATAATCATCTAACTCAGGGAGTTGGGTTTTACCAAAAGGCAAGTGCCCTTGTCCACAAATGCATTGAATTTCTTCAGATAAACGAGATAAATGTTGCTTTACCATCTTTATATCGTCATAATATTCGTAATATAAAACAGAAACTGGTGAATGCAATGATTTATCTTCTTTTAGTATAAGAAATCCATTTTCAACTATTTTATTACTTCCCATCAAAAAAATAGCTTTATTGTAATCGTAATTATTTACGTATTTGTTGTTTTGGATAACCTCTTTATAATCATAAAACACTTCAAATAATAAATCAAGATTGTAATTTTTAGGAATAAAAATTTTTGTAATACTCCTGCATCCTAGTCCAAAATATGAAAATATGTCTTTTGCTAAACCTTTCCTATCCTCTAAAGACTCCTTTCCGTTTAGTATAGCAACCGATGTTCTATTAGATCTAATTAATGAAGGGTATTTGGAAAAATAACTTTCAAAAAACATTTTACTATTGTTAGAACCAGTAGCAATAATAGCATCAAAGTTTTTTAAATTTCTTTCTGAAAAGCTAATCATGTTTTTAAATTCAGGCTGAATATTAATTAATTCTGCAACAATAATTTTTAATAATTTATTATCGTTTTTAGACAACTTAATTTTAATCGAATAACCAAAAATTAAAACAGAAAGAAAATCGTGAAAACCAACTAAAGGAATGTTGCCGGCCATAATTACGGCAATTGTTTTTTTATTTTTTGGCTCTCCATAAGGATTTAGCCATTTTTCTAGTTTCTCGGACTGTAGCATGTAGCAAAGTCCACTAATTGCATTTCTAATATTTGATTTTGTAAACCAATTATTGTAAGATTGACTTTTTCTAATCTCTAATTCCATTTCATGAACTGATTCATTTTCATGAGTAAATGTTTGCAAAAAATTTCCTAATTTTTTAAAGGCAATAATTCTATCCTCCTTAGTCATATTCTTATTATATTTGTAACAACAAAATTACGAACTAAATCGAAATATAAAATTATGGCAATTAGAATTTCTGATGAATGTATCAATTGTGGGGCTTGTGAACCTGAATGCCCAAATAATGCTATATATGAAGGTGGTCTAGAATGGCAATTTTCTGACGGAACAAATTTAAAAGGTGAGGTAAATTCAAAATCTGGATTAAGTGTTGACGCTGACGCTTCTAACGACCCAGTTGATTATGATGTTTATTATATAGTAACTGATAAATGCACTGAATGTAAAGGATTTCATGATGAACCACAGTGTGCTGCGGTTTGTCCTGTTGATTGCTGCATTCCTGACGAAGATAATGTAGAAACGGAAAGCGAATTACTCTCCAAAAAAGACTTTTTACACTCTTAAATGAAAATTTTCATTAAACATATTGCCGCAGAATCGAAACCTACTTTTCTGCGGTTTTTTATTTTATGTTTTTTTGTGCCAATTTTTTCTTTAGCTCAGGACAAAACATTTGAAAAATACGAGCAAGAACTTAATGATATTGCTCCTACTCTTCTGAACGGAAAAACCGAAATTGAACGCCTCGAGGCTAATCAAAAATTTGTAGAAATATGGGACTACATACTAGACGATCCAAAGTCATTAAAGTATAAATTCGATAATGTCGAGAATTTTCCAATAATGACAAGTAATGACAAAAAATTAAGAATAATTAATTGGATTGTTGCCTTAGATAATAATATGTATCAATATCATGCATTTGTTCAATATTATAATTTTTCAAATAACTACCAAGTAAGCAGATTAATTCCCGTTTCTGGAGAAATGAAAAATATAGAATCTATAAAATTGGAAAACAACAATTGGTATGGTGCACTATATTATCAAATGGAAGAAATTAAAAGAGGTAAAAAGAAATATTATGTTCTTTTAGGATGGAATGGAAATGATGAAAGAAGTAATATTAAAGTTATAGATGTTTTGAGTATCAATAAATCTTTAGTTTTTGGTGCGCCTATTTTTAGAATCGATAAAAAAAGGCAAAATAGATTCATAATTGAGTATAAAGAAAATGCTTCAGCATCAATTAAATTTAAAACTAAAGAAGATAGAATCGTCTTTACTCATCTTATCCCTCTAAATGAGGGGCTGGAAGGTTTATATGATTTTTATGTGCCAGACGGATCTATTGACGCATTTATACTAAATAATGGTTCTTTTAAATTAAAAAGAAACGTTGAAAATACCGAGAAAGTAAATGTTCCAAAACTTAAAAATATAGGAATTGGTTTATTACCTAAATAGAAAATATAAAATAATGAAAAAACACAATTTTAGTGCAGGGCCGTGTATTTTACCAAATACAGTTTTTGAAAATGCTTCGAATGCAATTTTAAACTTTAATAACTCAAATTTATCTTTGATCGAAATTTCACACAGAAGCAAAGATTTTGTTGATGTCATGGATGAAGCAGAAAAGCTAGTAAAGGAGATTTTAGATGTTCCTTCTGGATATTCTGTTTTATTTCTTCAAGGGGGTGCAAGTATGCAATTTTTAATGGTCTCCTACAATTTAATGAAATTAAACAATGGAAAAGCGGGATATTTAGATACCGGAACATGGTCAGCAAAAGCAATAAAAGAAGCAAAAATATTTGGAGAAGTTGATGTTGTAGCAAGTTCAAAAGACAAAAAATACAATTATATTCCAAAAGATTTTAAAATTGAAAAGGGTTTAGATTATTTTCATTGCACTTCCAACAATACTATTTTTGGCACTCAAATTAATAATTTTGCTGAAGTTGATTGCCCTTTAGTTTGCGACATGTCCTCTGATATTTTTAGTAGAAAAATTGATATTTCTAAATTTGATTTGATTTATGCTGGGGCACAAAAAAATCTTGGTCCTGCAGGAGCTACTTTAGTTATAGTTAAAGACGAGATACTGGGAAAAACAAGTAGAGAAATTCCTTCAATGCTAGATTATAAAACTCATATTTCGAAGTCTAGCATGTTTAATACACCTCCAGTATTCTCTATTTACGTATCTATGCTTAACTTAAGATGGTTAAAACAAAACGGAGGTTTAGAATGGATACAACAAAGAAATGAAGCAAAATCAAATCTGCTCTACAAAACTATTGACGAAAGTGCTATTTTTGAAGGTGCAGCTAACTTTGATGATAGATCTAAAATGAATGCAACTTTTTTACTAAAAGACACTCAGTTAGAAAACGAATTTTTAAAATTGTGCGACCAAAATGGCATAAATGGCATTAAAGGCCATAGATCTGTTGGCGGATTTAGAGCTTCTATGTATAATGCACTCCCATTAGAAAGCGTTAAAGTTTTAGTGGAGATAATGAATCAATTAGAAAAAACAAAATAAATGAAAATATTAGCTAATGACGGTATATCACAAAATGGAATTGATGTTTTAGAAGCTGCGAATTTTGAAGTCATCACAGAAAAAGTTGATCAAAATCAACTCATTGACTTTATCAATGAAAATGATATAAAAGTTTTATTGGTCAGATCAGCAACCACGGCGAGAAAAGAACTCATAGACTCCTGTCCAAATTTAAAAATGATTGGCCGTGGCGGAGTAGGAATGGATAATATTGATGTTGATTATGCAAAATCTAAAAATATTGAAGTGATAAATACTCCTGCTGCTTCCTCTGAATCTGTTGCCGAATTAGTCTTTTGCCACCTTTTTAGTATGGTCCGATTTATGCATGATTCTAATCGAAATATGCCCCTTGATGGAGATACTAAATTCAAAGATTTGAAAAAAGCGTACGCTAAAGGAAAAGAGTTAAGAGGAAAAACATTGGGTATAGTTGGTTTTGGACGTATAGGTCAAGAAGTTGCAAAAAGAGCAATTGGTCTTGGTATGTCTGTTGTCGCATGTGATAAATACATTAAAGATGCAAATATTGAACTTTCCTTTTTCGATAGTCAGAATCTATCTTTTAAAATAGAAACAGAACCTTTAGAAAAGGTATTGGAAAAAAGTGATTTTTTAACTCTTCATATTCCATTAATTGGAGAAAAAGCCATAATAGGTGAAAAAGAATTTGACCTAATGAAAGATGGTGTTGGAGTTATTAATGCAGCAAGAGGTGGTGTTATTGACGAAATAGCTTTATTAAAATCGCTTAAAAGTGGAAAGGTAAGCAGTGCAGGTCTCGATGTTTTTGAAAACGAACCTAATCCTGATATCAAGGTTTTAATGCATCCAAATATTTCTCTTACCCCTCACATTGGTGCTGCTACAACTGAAGCACAAGAAAGAATTGGTGTAGAATTAGCTCAAAAAATAATTAAATTTATGAACTAATTTTTTATTAAATGATAAAAATTGCTCCTTTTAAAGCCATTCGACCAACAAGAGACAAAGCATCTCTTGTCGCATCAAGGTCGTACCTTACTTATTCTCGAAAAACTTTAAAGGAAAAATTAGATAACAATCCTTATACATTCTTACATATAATTAATCCTGATTTTTCCGATAAGATTAAAGTAAATAATGAAGATTTAAAATACCAATTAATAAAAAATAAATTTTCTTCCTTTTTAAATCAAGGAATACTACAGAAAGATAATCAAAAGTGCTTTTATTTATACCAGCAACAAAAAAAGAATCTTTCCTACACAGGTATAATTGCGGGTGCGAGCATTGAAGCTTACTTATCTGGTCAAATTAAAATTCATGAACATACAATTTCTAAAAGAGAAAAAATGTTTTGTGATTACTTAGGTTCAACTAATTTTAATGCAGAACCAGTATTGTTAACTTATAAAAATAATGAGGTTATAAATAATCACATATCAAATCATTGCAAACAAAGACCAGAATATGAATTTACTACAACTAATAAAGTAACACATAAACTTTGGCTCATCAGCAAATCTGAAGATATTGAATCAATCTCTAACGAATTTGAAAAAGTTGAGAGCTTTTATATTGCTGACGGACATCATAGAATGTCATCATCAGCCTTGCTACATAAGAAAAACAAAACTAAATCTAGTGGATATTGCATGAGTTTTTTAGTGTCAGGCAATCAAATTTCTGTTCAAAATTTTAATAGATTAGTAAGCGATTTAAATGGATTAAGTAATGATGAATTTTTAAAAAAATTAGAAAAGAGCTTTATTGTTGCTAAAAAACTTAAATATCACAATCCTACTCTAAAAGACGAAATAAGTATTTATTTAGATAAAAGTTGGTATTCTTTAATTTATAAGCAAAAAAAGAATGAAGTTTTAAATATTGTAGAACAACTTGATCCATCAATTTTAACAGAAAATATTTTATCACCAATACTTGGAATTACGGATTTAAAAACAGACAAAAGAATAGACTTTATAGATGGAACAAAACTAAATTTTGCAGTTAATGAGGTTAATAGTAAAAGATTTAAAGTTTTATTTGTTTTGAAACCAATAAGCATTGAAACAATTAAAAATGTATCTGATAATAACTTATG
>JBELHW010000014.1:0-31556 GCA_042091225.1 Cryomorphaceae bacterium
GTGCTCTTCCGATCTAGTGTCAACAATTATAGCATCTACTCCAGCTTTTTCTAAAGATGCTACACGATCAATTGTATCGGATGTAACCCCAACGGCTGCAGCAACTCTTAATCTACCATACTCATCTTTACAAGAATTTGGACGAGTTTTATTTTTCATTATATCCTTGTAAGTTATTAAACCAACAAGTTTATTCTTTTCATCAACTACCGGGAGTTTTTCAATTTTGTTTTCTTGAAGTATATCTTCCGCATTTTCTAAATCAGTAAGTTGAGTTGTTATTAACTCTTCTTTAGTCATTACTTGATCGATTCCCTTGCTAAGATTCTTTTCAAATCGTAAATCTCTGTTTGTTACGATACCTATTAAATCGTTTTGATCATTAACAATAGGAATACCTCCAATCTTATGTTCTTTCATTATTGAAAGAGCATCACTTACTAAAGAATTTAAAGGTAAAACAATAGGGTCTAAAATCATTCCACTTTCAGATCGTTTTACTTTTCTTACTTCAGAAGCTTGAGCTTCAATGGTCATATTTTTATGTAACACCCCTATTCCTCCTTCTTGTGCAATGGCAATGGCCATTTTTGCTTCGGTAACGGTATCCATAGCAGCTGCTACGATAGGAATGTTTAACTTAATATTTTTAGTGAATTGTGTAGAAACGTTAACTTGAGAAGGCAATACTTCTGAATATTCTGGAATTAAAAGAACATCATCGTAAGTTAAACCTTCTGCAATAATTTTATTGTCATTTGCTGCCATATCCATTATCATATATTAATTAACAATTCGAGAGGTGCAAAAGTAATAAATTATCATCTAAAGATACAGTCATTGACAAAGCTTATTATCGCAACAAAGTTATATTTCCGTTTTTAGTAATGACTTGACCTCCGCCATAAGACAATTCCATGATGTATATGTAGGTATCAATCGGTAAAGTTCTATTTTTAAACTTTCCGTCCCAATGAATATTTTCATCCTCAGAAATGAACACCAATTTTCCATATAGATCATATATTTTCATTTTATAACTTTCTAATGATCCATTATCATAAACTTCAACTTTGAAAGTGCTATTTTTAAAATCTTCGTTAGGTGTAAATGCAGAAGGAATGTAAATTTTAGGGACGTTATTAAAACATATGTTATTGGAACGAATAGTATCTTGTCTATTTATTGAATTAATATCTTGTTCGTATGCTTTTATGAAATAACAAATTCTGCCAATATCATCAACTATATTTACCGTGATTTCTGAATTTGATTGTACTTCAGAAATAAGTTCTAAAGATCCGTTTACATCTTTCCAAAGTTCGAATACTACTAAAGGATTTAAAAAACCATCGTAGTTTCCCCAATTAAGGTTTACTTGCTTAAAATCGGAATAATCGGACTGCAAACGTAAATTATTTACTACAGACGTATCTTGACCAGAAGGCTCTTTAGCTCTAGGACTTCTGTTATTACATCGATCCACCGCAACAGCACTATAATAGTATTCATTTATATCGGGATAAATGAATCTATCTACATATTTATTCGGATTATTTAAAGAATCTGATATTCCTATTTTAAAAGGAATGAGTCCCTGAAAATTCGATCTATAAATTTCGTAATGAGAAACATCAGGACTATCAGAAATTATATTAATTTCTACTTGGTCTTGCGAATTAACAGTTACTTTATTTAAATAAGTATAATTTGGAGAATTCAACTCTGTAGAATTGAACTCTATTCTACTAGAAACAGAAAAGCTATCTAAAGCGTTATATGCGACAACATATATTTTATATGTATTAGAATAACTTATTGGAATTGTGACATTAGTATCGTTTATAGAATAATCGTATTGGTTATATCCTATCTGGCCATTTTGAGTGTTAATAGAATTTACTTGAACAATATAACCATTAAGAGCAAACATATTGTAATAAGAATTCCATTGTAAGCGACAAGAATCTTCACATAATTCGTATTCGTAATCTAATTGCATTGTTTGATGAAAGTCACTTCTCAAACTCGAATTATCATTACCATCAAAAGCGGTAACACTGTAAGTTTCTATATTAAATTGTGCAGTAGAATTAAAGGTTTTGTAATAGGTGTTTTCGATTCCATAAATGGTATCTAGGGGAATCCAAAGTCCAAAATAATCTTTTTTGTAAACAATATAGCCCTCTGTTTCTGGAGAAGAATTAGCCCAAGCTATTTCAACCTGATTGCTAATAGAATCTACAGACATGTGAGTAATAATGGGTGGGTCAATAGTCTGAGCTTCTAACTGAAAAGAGGCAGATATTATTAAGGTTAAAAAAATATAAATCGTTTTTAACATATTTGACAAAACAAATAAAACGTCAATTTATTGTTTAAAGTTGTATCTTAAGTAATTGATTTTTAGCTTCATTGAACTCTTTTACGATATCATCCACAACTTGAGCAGCTGGTTTAATTTCATTCATCATAGCTGAAACCTGCCCAACTTCAAGCTCACCCTCTAACAAGTCTCCTAAAAACATTCCTTTTTTTGCTCTTCCTCTTCCTAATAATTCTTTAAGTTGAGCTGGAGAAAATCCTTGACTATATGCTTTCATTAAGTTTTCAAAAAATTCATTTTTCAACAACCTAACTGGAGTTACCTCTTTCAGGGTTAGTTGGGTATCACCTTCTTGAGCATCTATAATGTAATCTTTAAAATTCTGATGGGCTGATGATTCAGGTGTCGCTATAAACTTACTACCTATTTGAACAGCATCAGCTCCTAATGACATAGCTGCTAACATAGATTTACCACACCCAATACCTCCAGCTGCTATTACAGGAACAGAAACATTTTTAGTAATGTGAGGAATTAAGCATAAAGTTGTTGTCTCTTCTCTCCCATTATGGCCACCTGCTTCGAAGCCTTCAGCTACAATTGCATCTACGCCTGCTTCTATTGATTTTAAAGCAAATTTTAAATTACTCACTACATGAACAACAGTAACTCCATGATTTTTAAAATAGGAAGTCCATTTTTTAGGATTTCCTGCCGAAGTAAAAACAATTTTAACCCCTAATTCAATAATTATTTTAACATGATCATCAATTTGAGGATATAACAAGGGAAGATTTACTGCAAAAGGTTTGTTAGTAGCTTGTTGACACTTTATAATATTTTCTTTCAAAACATCGGGATACATTGAACCGGAACCTATTATTCCCAATCCTCCAGCATTACTCACCGAAGAGGCTAATTTCCAGCCACTACACCATATCATTCCAGCCTGAATAATTGGATATTTTATATTAAATAATTGAGTTATTTTATTATTCATTAAGTATATTTGTTATCAAATACGAAAGTAGAAAAATTTATTCATGAATAGAGACCAAAAAATATTTGATTTAATAGATCAAGAAAGAGAAAGACAAACACACGGAATTGAACTAATTGCATCTGAAAATTTTGCTAGCGATCAGGTTATGGAAGCAGCAGGATCGTGCCTTACTAATAAGTATGCTGAAGGATTTCCTAATAGAAGGTATTATGGTGGATGTGAAGTAGTCGACAAAGTAGAGCAATTAGCTATTGATAGAGCTAAAGAATTATTTGGAGTAGAATATGCAAACGTTCAACCACATTCCGGATCTCAGGCAAATGCAGCTGTTTTCTTAGCAGTATTAAAACCTGGCCAGAAAATGTTAGGATTTAATCTTGCTCATGGAGGACATTTAACTCATGGATCGCCAGTAAATTTTTCTGGTAAAACTTATCAAACAAGTTTCTATTCTGTAAGAGAAGAAGACGGACTGTTAGACTACGATGCAATTGAAAAAACTGCAATTGAAGAAAAACCACAGCTAATAATATGTGGAGCATCAGCCTACTCTAGAGATATGGATTTTAAAAGATTTAGAGAAATAGCAGATAAAGTTGGTGCATTGTTGCTAGGAGATATCTCTCACCCTTCAGGCCTAATTGCAAAAGGATTACTAAACAACCCCGCTCCCCATTGCCATATATTGACAACTACAACTCATAAAACTCTAAGGGGTCCTAGAGGTGGAATGATTATGATGGGCAAAGATTTTGACAACCCTTGGGGATTAAAAACACCAAAAGGAGTTGTTCGTAAAATGTCATCTCTTTTAGATTCTGCTGTTTTTCCTGGAACTCAAGGAGGACCTTTAGAACACATTATTGGCGCTAAAGCAATCGCATTTCAAGAAGCATTACAACCAGAATTTAAAACCTATATCCAACAAGTGATTAAAAATGCAGCTGTTATGGCTCAATGCTTTATGGATAAAGGATACAAAGTTATTTCAGGCGGCACATCTAACCATTGCATGTTGTTAGATTTAAGATCGAAAGGAATTACAGGAAAACAAGCCGAAAATACACTTGTTCTGGCTGATATTACTGTTAATAAAAACATGGTCCCTTTTGATGATAAATCTCCATTTGTTACTTCAGGGATGCGTGTAGGTACTCCAGCAATTACAACAAGAGGAATCAAAGAAGATTCTATTCCTGAAATAGTGAATTTAATTGATGAAGTCTTAAGCAATATTGACAACAAACAAATTATTGCAGATGTAAAAATAAAAGTTAATAAATTAATGAGTAAGTATCCCTTATTTACTTATAAATAAATCAAACTCCCTACTTGCTTAGGGCTTTTTTTTAAACTATGAATGATAATACAAAACATATAGAAATTAATAAAAAAGCCTGGAATGATAAAACTCCTATTCATTTAAATTCTAATTTTTATAATAACGAAGAATTTAAAAAAGGCAAATCAACTTTAAATAAATTTGAGCTGGATGCAATTGGAGATATTAAAGGAAAATCTATTTTACATTTACAATGCCATTTTGGACAAGATAGCATGTCATTGGCAAGAATGGGAGCAAATGTTACGGCAGTAGACTTTTCTGCTGTGGCAATAAAAGAAGCTAAAGCAATTTCGAAAGATATTGATGTTCCTGTTAAGTTTGTTGAATGTAGCGTATTAGAGCTAGATTTAAATGAGAAGTTTGATATTATTTTTAGCTCCTACGGAACAATAGGCTGGCTACCAGATCTTGACAAATGGGGAGACACAATCTCAAGACATCTTAAAAAAGATGGAACTTTTTTATTTACAGAGTTTCATCCTTTTATTGACTTACTTGACGAAAATCAATACGATTATTTTTTCAAACAAAATCCTGATATAGAAATTGAAAAAGGAAGTTATACAGATGGAGGACAGGACATAGAAATTAAAACGTGTTGGTGGAACCATTCTCTAACAGAAATTTTTGGTGCCTTGGAGTCAAACGGACTAAAACTAAAACTTTTTCAAGAATTTGATTATAGTCCATATAAATTAAGGGGAATGATAGAAAAAGAAAAAGGAAAGTTTGTTTTAGAAAATAGAAAAAACCAAAAACTTCCTTATGTCTTTAATCTAAAAGCCATAAAAAAATAATAGTTATTTTAATTTTTAGTTTTTAGAATACTATCCTTATTATATTTATGATGTTTATAGTGTTGTGATATTAATATTGCTTCCTTATGTTTAATTAAATATTCTTTCCTTAAATCTATCTCTAGTTGACAATTACTTTTATTTTCATGGCTCAATTCATTGGTATTAATAGTATCTTGTAACTGCCTAATTGCTAAAGAGTAATAATTTATAACAGAATCCATATCATCTTCCTCGATTGCACCAAATCGTTTTACAAATTCATTGAAATAGAATAATGAACTATCATTAAAAGATTCGTTGCAGATGTTTTTTTTTCAACGTTTGTGCAAGAATAAATTACAAACAAAAAAATTAGTTTTTTCATGATTGCAGGACCTTAAGTAAATGTAACCCTGCAAAAAAAAAACACTTTGCAAAGAAAAAAGTATTTTTTTTTAAAGTGTTGCGTTTTTATATTCTATGAGTTTCCGTTAGAAAAAAATCATTGAACAATCGACAATACAAAAAGGATTATAAAAAATGGAAAAAGGAAGGATTGTTATTATACAAAAAAAGAAAACTAACAAGCCTTTAAGCGCAAAGCCACGATCCAACAAAAAAAATTTATAAAAATTATCATTTATGATAACCGAGTATTGGTGTAAAAGTCAAATATTGATTTTTTATTTTAAGTGTGAAAAAGGAAAGCTTACAAAAGTTGATTGGTGAAAAAATAAAATCTTTTAGAGAATCTAAAAATATGTCTCAACAAGATTTATCTAGCTTATGTAATATGGAAAAATCTAATTTTAGCAGACTAGAAGCAGGAAGAACCAACCCTACAATTTACACATTGTACACTATTGCATTTCATTTAGGCATTGAAATTCAAGATTTAGTTAAGGATATAAAAAAAGGGACTCACAAATGAGTCCCTTTTAATTGTTAGAGTAGCGAGGGAGAGATTTGAACTCTCGGCCTCCGGGTTATGAATCCGACGCTCTAACCAACTGAGCTACCTCGCCAAATCGGTGGGCAAATATAATACTTTTGATTATTCATCAAATACTATAATTGTTTTTTTTAAGACCTTCCAGCTTCATCTAATAAAGTAGTCTTTCTTTTTAAAGTTCTAAGCACTAAGCTTTCAATAGCTACAACAATTAAAATAATCCAATAAATGGTAGAAATACAAATGCAATTTTTTATAAAATAATTTCTAACTATTTCGACAAAAACAAAGCCAATAACAGTAGCTAAAACTCCAGAATATTCTCTTCTTAAAATGCTTTTTAAAGAAAATGGCACTTTCGACTTAATAAAAGAAGAAAATTTTGGGATAAAAGCCGGTTTGGAAGAAGACCAATCAATATAATCTTGGCCAAATTTATTTTGTAAAAATCTCTCTTCGGCAAACATTATTCGTTCGTAATAAAGCCAATATAAAAGGCTTACAATTATCACAAAATAAAAGTTGAAAGTAAAAAACACTATTCCAATCCACATTAAATAGTTTCCTAAGTACAGAGGATGCCTAACTATAGAATAAATTCCTGTAGAATTCAGACAATCGGCAATTTGTTCTTTAGTGTTTCTACCAGAAGTACCAGCAGGAGTAGTTGCTATAGTATAAGCACGAACTAAAAAACCAAGAAAAGAAATAAAAATAGCCAAAACAGACATCCACATAATCTGGTTTTCAGAATAAATGGATAAATCTGTGTAAAAAATAAATGGCACAGCTAATACAAATAAAACAACAGGAATTTGTCCTCTATATTTAAATAAAAAATTTCCTTGCTTTTCTAGTTCGTTTATTAAGGCCATTAATTAATGGATAATAATTCTACATCAAAGATTAAAGTTTCATTTGGACCTATAGCACCACCTGCACCTTTACTTCCGTAAGCTAAATCGGATGGGATAAATAATTTGAATTTAGAACCAACACTCATCAATTGTAATGCTTCTGTCCATCCTGGAATAACTTGACCTACTCCAAAAGTTGCAGGCTCTCCTCTTTCAATCGAACTATCGAAAACAGTGCCATCAATTAATGTGCCGTTATAATGAACAGTTACATTATCGTTTGGACCAGGACTATCTCCTTGTCCTTGATTAACTACAATATACTGAAGTCCTGACTCAGTTGTAATCACACCTTCCTTTGTGGAGTTTTCTTGTAAAAAAGTTGTTCCTTTTTCCAGTACTTCATCGCTTTTCTTTTGAGAAAGTTGAACAAAGTATTCATTTATTAAAACATTTGCATCCTCTTCAGATATTTTTAAATCTAAATCTGAAAACACATCATCAAAAGCGTTAGAAAATTTTCCTGACTCTAAGTTTTCAAATCCACTTGCTTTTAAATTAGATGCAACACTTACACCTAAGCTGTAGCTAACAGAATCAATTTGAGTGTTTAATTCTGGGCTAGAATTATCTATGTTACAAGCTACTAATGAAGTAGCTACTGCTAGAATAAAAATTTTGTTTTTCATTGAAATAGTTTATTAGTTAGTATTAATATATTGGGGTAAAATTTCCTTAAATTTAGTAATTGCTTTTTGTAAATCATTGCCATAAGCTCCTCCGGCAGCATTGATGTGTCCTCCACCATTAAAATGATCTCTTGCTAATTGATTCACAGAGAAATTTCCTTTAGATCGGAAAGATATCTTAATAAGCCCGTCTCTTTCGACAAAAAAAGCTGCAACTGAAATTCCTTCAATTGACAAAGCATAATTTACGACTCCTTCGGTATCTCCTTTTTGAAAATTAAAATAATCTAACTCTTTATGTGACAGACTTATAATAGCAGAACCGTATTCGGGTATAACTTCTAATTTATCGTTAAGACAATATCCTAAAAGTTTCAGTTTGCTGATGGAGTTATTGTCGTAAATTCTATCATTTACTAAATGAGTTTGAGCACCTTTATTAATGAGTTGGGCAACAACCTGGTGAGTTCTGGAAGTTACCGATTTAAACCTAAAATTACCTGTATCTGTCAAAATACCAGCATAAATACATTCTGCAATATCTTTATCAATTAAATCTATGTCGTCAAAAGCACTAATAAATTCGAAAATCATTTGAGCGGTAGAACAAGAATTGGTGTCCGAATAGTTAAAATCAAAAACATCGGGCTGCTGATGATGGTCAATAAGTGCCTTAAAAGCCTTTGACTTTGCAACTATTGGCTCGAATGTATCTATCCTACTTAGTGTATTGAAATCAAGACAAAATATAATTTCAGCATCGTTAGTAATTTTGGTTGCTTTATCTTCATTGTAACAAAATTCGATCACCTTATCATCTCCTTTCATCCATTTCAAAAACTTAGGATATTCATTTGGAGTAATCACATTAACTTCATGACCCTTTTTTATTAAATAATTATATAAAGCCAAAGATGAACCCATTGCATCACCATCAGGCCCTTTATGGGTTGTAATAACTATTTTTTTTGGAGAAGATAACTTCTGCTTTAATACATTTAACTCATCAACATTCATACGAGTGCAAAAATAAGAATAAAACTCGGGCTTTTTAATGCTTGGTTTTTTATAAATTTGCAAAAAATTATTTTTAAACAACATGGCAACAAATAGAACATTTACAATGATAAAACCAGAAGCTGTCGAAAATGGCAACACTGGTGCAATTTTAGAAAGAATAAACAAAGCAGGATTTAGAATAGTGGCATTGAAAAAAACTGCCTTATCAAAAGAACTAGCTGGTAAGTTTTACGAAGTTCACAGCGAAAGACCTTTTTATGGAGAATTAGTAAACTATATGAGCTCTGGACCTATAATAGCTGCAATTTTAGAAAAAGATAATGCAGTTGCTGACTTTAGAGCTTTAATTGGAGCAACTGACCCTAGCGAAGCAGCAGACGGAACTATTCGTAAAGAATTTGCTGAATCAAAAGCAAAAAATGCTGTACACGGTTCTGATTCTGACGAAAATGCTGAACTAGAAGGAGATTTTCACTTTAGTAGTGAAGAACGATTTTAATTGCATCCTCAATAAAAAAAAGCCTTAGCATTTGCTAGGGCTTTTTTATTTTAAAACAATGTCTTTTATTACTTCTTTTCCGACTAAGTCGTTTAGCTCTTTTATTAAATCGGATTTTTTGTAAGACAACTCCTGACGAAGAGTAGAAGAATTCAGCCGAATATGTAAAACTTCATTGCTTATAAAAACTTCTTCAGTATACTTTGCAAGGTTAGAGCCCAAAAGCTTATCCCATTGTGTAATTAGATATACTTCATCTAATTTTTTTTGCCATCCACTTTCTTTCAAAAAATCTTGGATAACTTCTCCTAAAGTCTGCTCATTACTTAATCTTTTCAACAGTTCCTTTATTTACGTTAAACAATTGGTAATTAACATCAATTTTATCAAATATATTGGACGAACGTTGTTGGTGAGTATCGGTCACGAAAATTTGACCGAAATGTTTGTTGGCAACAAGACTCATCAGATGCTCTACTCTTTTATCATCAAGTTTGTCAAAAATATCATCTAACAACAACATTGGCTTGAAGTTTAATGCTTTTTTCATAAAATCAAATTGAGCTAATTTTAAAGACAAAAGAAATGTTTTTTGCTGGCCTTGAGAACCTCTTTTCTTTATCGGAAAACCACTTAATTGAAAAGATAAATCATCTTTGTGTATTCCTACAACAGAGTTTGACAACATACTTTCCTTATTGCTATTCGCTTTAACCAAATCAATGTAGTTGCCATCGGATAATTGAGATTGGTAAACAACCGATACTTGCTCATCGGAATTAGAAATTAATTGGTAATAATTTAAAAATATTGGAAACAAATTTTGTAAAAATTCTTTCCTCTTTTCAAAAATATATTTTGCTAAAGGCGCAATTTGTTCATCGTACAATTCCAGTGAGCTAGAATTAAAACTTCTATTAGCTAACATTTGTTTTAACAACGCATTTCTTTGAAGCAATAATTTAGAATAATCTATCAACTTTTTTAGATATATAGAGTCAAATTGAGAAATAATAGTATCCATAAATTTTCGCCTCACATCACTTCCACTATTCAATAATTCAATATCTGTTGGAGAAATCATTACTAAAGGAAACAAACCAATATGATCGGAAAGTCGATCATACGCCTTTTTATTTTTTTTAACTATTTTTTTTGAACCAGCTTTTACTGCAATTTGAATTACTTGCTTAGAATCGTTTTTATCAAAAATTCCTTCAACAGACATGAAAGGTTGTTGATTAAAAATATTGAATGCATCTTGTTTTGAGAAATAACTTTTAGTTAAAGAAAGATAATGGATAGCATCTAGTAAATTAGTTTTACCAGCACCATTACCTCCTACAAAACAGTTTATACCATCTATTAAGTCGATAGAAGAGTCAAGGTGATTTTTAAAATTTAAAACCGTTAGATTTTGTAAAATCATTATTGAAAAGAATATGGCACTAAATTATTGAATTTTATGATGAAATTTACTTTAATGATTAAACTTTTTCAAATGGAAAAAAAAGTTATTTTTGTCGTTCAAAACAAATATAATGGCAAAGAAAAAGAATAACGTAACAGAAGAGCAATTTGCTGCAGTTGAAAATACCCTAAGTAAAACAGAACAATGGGTAGAAAACAATTATAAATCTTTATTAGTAGGGGTTGGTGCAATTGTTGCAATAATACTACTAATTAACTTTATTAATAGTAGCCAAAACTCTTCTAATATTGAAGCTCAAGACGAAATGTTTGTTTCTGTGAATTATTTCGAAAAAGATTCTTTTAATTTGGCTCTTAGCGGTGATGGTCAATACTCTGGTTTTTTAGATATTATTGACGATTACGGCAATACAAAAACAGGAAATCTTGCGAATTACTATGCTGGAGCTTGTTATTTAAACCTTAGTGATAATGACAATGCTATTAAATTCCTTTCTAAATTTGATGCAAATGACGAAATTGTTTCGTCTGTTGCTCTAGGAAGTTTGGGTGATGCCTACATGAATATTGGAGAAACTGACAAAGCTATCTCTAGTTGGAAAAAAGCAGCTAACAATAGCCAAAACTCTTTTACATCTCCTCTATACCTACTGAGGGCTGCTATGGCTTTAGAAGATAAAGGAAATTATTCTCAGGCTATAGAATTATACCAAAAAATAAAAGCAAACTACAGTAAATCCGATCAAGGAAGTGATATTGATAAATACATCACAAGAGCAAGCTTAAAACAATAATATAATTAGCTCGCTTTTGCGAGCTTTTTTTATGGCAACTACTAATCTATCAAATTATAATTTTGAAAACGTCCCTTCTGCAAACGCAATGAAGATTGCTATTGTATTTGCAAAATGGAACAATGAAATTACAGATGGCTTATTAAATGGAGCCATGCAAACACTTTCTAAATGTGGTTGTAAAGAAGAAAACATCTTACTAAGCAAAGTGCCTGGTAGTTTTGAGCTTGCCTTAGGAGCTCAATTTTTATTGCAAAAAGATTCTTCTATTGATGCAGTTATCTGTCTTGGTAGCGTAATACAAGGAGAAACAAAACATTTTGACTACGTTTGTCAGACTACTGCTTTAGGAATTAAAGATGTATCATTAAAATTTAACAAACCTGTAATATTCGGTGTTCTTACCGATAACACACAACAACAAGCAATAGACAGATCTGGAGGGAAATTAGGAAACAAGGGAGTTGAAGCAGCTGTTACTGCCATTGAAATGGTTCATTTAAAAAACACATTATAAAGAGTAATAAATCTCAAAAAACATGTAATAAAAAAGCCCCTGTAAATCAGGGGCTTTTTATTTAAGCGGAGAGAGAGGGATTCGAACCCCCGGTACATTGCTGTACAATGGTTTTCAAGACCACCGCATTCGACCACTCTGCCATCTCTCCCACTTGGGGTGGCAAATGTAAAAATATTTTTAAAGTAAAATGTATAAGAGAGCAAAAAAAATTAAGATAAATTGTATTTTAGCATTTATGATGCGATTTTCTTATATTTCTTCTCTTTGCACTATCTTATTAGTGTTTTGTGTTTTAAGCTTAAAAAGCCAATCCTTAAACGTACAATTTGATTATTGTCAATTTATTTCTGAAGATAACAGACCATATATAGAAACATATTTATCCATTGACGGAAAATCAACAGTATTTAAAGAATTGAGAAATGGTGAGTATCAATCGGAAGTAGAAATCGAATTTATTTTTACAAATAGTAAAAAAGAAATAAAAAAAGTAGATAAATACAATTTGCTTAGTCCCCTAATTGAAGACACAAATAATATTGATTTTGTTTTTATAGACCTACAACGATATACTCTAGAAATTGATTCATATTTATTTGACATTAAAATTAAAGATGCTAATAATGAACTCTCAAAAATTAAATACCAACAAGAACTAAAAATAGAAAAGCAGAATGGGTTGTCAGACATTCAACTTATAGCTGACTTTAAAGAAAGTGTCCAAAAAAATATACTAAGTAAAAACGGATATGATTTAACTCCGTTTGTTTCTAACTTTTACAACTCTTCTAATCATTTTTTAAATTATTATTTCGAATACTATGATAATACTAAAAAAGTGGTTCTAAGAACTTCTATTGTATCGAATGATACAAAAAAAGCAGTCAATGATTTATTTAGAACAAAGAGAAGTGAAAAAACTAAAACAGTTGTTTTATCCTCCTTCCCTATCAAAGATCTTCCTTCAAGCACCTACTCTTTGGTTGTTGAAGTAATTGATGAAAATAACCAAGTAATTGAAAAAAAAGAAAGAGTGATTTTTAAGCAAGGCTATGATTTAGATACTGAAATTGTAAATGTCGAAAATACATTTGCAAGTAGAATTAATAATTTAGATACTCTTAAAAAATACATTCAATATTTATACCCTATAGAAAGTCCTAAAGAAAGTTTATACTCTATTAACCAATTAAAATATGATAGTTTAGAGTTTATGCAAAAGTATTTTTATCAATTTTGGAAAAAAAGGGATGTTTTTAATCCAGAACTAGCTTGGTTAAAATATTTGCAAAAAGTTAAAACAGTAAATTCTAAATTTAATAACGGATTTATAAAAGGTTTTTTAACTGATAGAGGACGTATATTTTTGAGTCATGGAGCCCCAAATTCAAGAATGGAAGAATATAAACCTCGCCAGTTTGACCCTTTTGAAGTTTGGCACTATTATGAACTAGGAAGCGAAAGAAATGTAAAGTTTATTTTCTCGGAAGTTACTCCTAATCAATTTAGACTTGTTTACTCCAATAAAGAAGGTGAAACTTCTGACCAAGATTGGTCTAATAAATTCAACGAAAATTATTATGACAATAATAATGATAGAAATTCTCCTTGGGACTATTTCAATAATCCAAAATAATGGATAAGCTATTCTATTTTTGGCTTAAAATATCTTCGCTTTTCCCAATGAGGTTGTTAAATATTTCAGCAATTAAGTTTAGTATAATATTATTAATTATCGGATACAGGAAAAAAGTTATTACAGATAATTTAAGAAATTCGTTCCCGAACTATTCTAAAAGTAAAATAGTTAAAATAAAATCTTCTATATATAAACATTTAGGCCAACTTATTGCAGAATCAATAAAAGCAATTTCCATAAGCAAAAAAGAAATAGAAAGCAGAATTGTTTTTACAAATCCAGAATTAATCCAAAACTATTTAGACCAAAATAAAGATGTAATAATGGTGTTAGGACATTACGGAAATTGGGAATGGGCACTGTTAGCAACAAGCAATCATTTTAATAAAGAATTAGTAGGTATTTATAAGCCTTTAAGTTCTAAATTTTGGGACGATAAATTAAAAACAGTAAGAGAAAAATTTGGTGCTACTTTAGTCAGTATGAACGAAAGTTACAGATATATTTTTAAAAAT
This sequence comes from Cryomorphaceae bacterium, assembly GCA_042091225.1. Taxonomy (GTDB): domain Bacteria; phylum Bacteroidota; class Bacteroidia; order Flavobacteriales; family UBA7312; genus JABAYQ01. The sequence goes on from JBELHW010000014.1 coordinate 14,370, forward strand.
AAACAACAGCCAAAAATTTTAGGCATTATTGCGGACCAGACTCCGTCAATAGACCAATTAGACTATTGGACTACTTTTTTAAATCAAGAAACTCCTGTATTTTTAGGAACCGAAAAATTAGCAAAAAAATTAAATTGTCCTGTTATTTATACCCATATTGAACCCATTAGCAGTGGAAAATATAGTATAAGTTATGAGTTAATAACCGATAAGCCTCAAAATTATGGTCATGGAGAAATAACCGATATGTATTGTCGAATATTAGAACTAAAAATTAGCAATAAGCCCCAATATTGGCTTTGGTCACACAGAAGATGGAAACACAAACAAAAATAGCAGTCGTAATACTGAACTTCAATGGAATTCATTGGCTAAAAAAGTTTCTTAAAGGAGTTATTTTAAAAAGTCCTGAAGCTGAAATTTATGTTGCAGACAACAACTCAAAAGACGAATCGGTTTCTTTTTTGAAAGAGAATTTTCCAGATGTAAAAATTATAGAAAACAGTAAAAACACTGGCTATAGTGGAGGATATAATTTTGCCTTAAACAATATTTGTGCTGACTATTATGTTCTTCTAAACTCAGATGTAGAGGTGAGTGAAAATTGGATAATGCCAATTATAAGTAAAATGGAACAAGACAAGAATATAGCTGCTTGTCAACCTAAGATAAAACAATTCGACAATAAAGATTTTTTTGAATACGCTGGTGCTAGTGGAGGATTTATTGATAAGTACGGATTTCCTTTTTGTAGAGGAAGAATTTTTGATACATTAGAAAAAGACAATGGACAATATGACAATCCAATCGAAGTATTTTGGGCAAGCGGAGCTTGTTTATTTATTAGAGCCAACTGTTTTCATGAAGTCAATGGCTTCGATAATGATTTCTTTGCCCACATGGAAGAAATAGATTTATGCTGGAGACTTAAAAATAAAGGATATAAAATAATGTGTATACCACAATCTACAGTTTTTCATGTAGGAGGCGGCACCCTTAATGATGGCAGTAGATTTAAAACTTACCTCAATTATAGAAATAACCTTTTGATGCTGTATAAAAACCTTGAAAAAAACAGATTCAAAACTATATTTATAAGACTTAGCTTAGACGGCATCTCATCCTTAAAATTAATAATGGACAAAAAACCATTACACGTATTTTCTATCTTAAAAGCTCATATAGATTTTTACAAAAACATAAAAAAGTTTCGAACTAAAAGAGCATCAGAATTTAAAGTAAAACTTTATTCGGAAAGTATTGTTTTTGATTATTTTATAAATAAGAAAAAGAAATTTGTTCAGCTAAACAAACTTTTTAATTGATCAATAACATAATCAATTTCCTCTTTTGTATTATACTTACTAAATGAAAATCTTAAGGAAGGTCTTTGTAAATCAGAACAAACCTCGTTAAGAACATGAGAGCCAATACTACTTCCGGAAGAACATGCACTTCCGCCTGAAGTAGAAATACCTAAAATATCTAAATTATAAAATAACATTTCCGCTATTTCAGTTTTTGGAAAAAGAATATTTAAGACCGTAAATAATGAATTATCAAAATCGGTGCAAGCTCCATTAAATTCTATGCCAGAAATTGACTCTTTTAATGATTCTATAGTATATTTTTTTATCTCCTCAATGTGTTTTCTATGGCTATCTAATTGTTCGTAAGAAATTTCTAAAGCTTTTGAAAGACCAGCAATTCCATATACATTTTCTGTTCCTGCCCTTAGGTTTCTTTCTTGAGAACCTCCTGAAATAAGCGGTTTTATAGAAATGTTGTCTCTAACATAAAGAAATCCATTCCCCTTAGGACCATGAAACTTGTGAGATGCTGCCGTTATAAAGTGAACATATAAATCTTGTAAGTCAAATTGATAATGACCAATTGTTTGAACTGTATCAGAATGAAAAATAGCATCGTATTTTTTGCAAATTTCACCACATTGTTTTAGTGGCAATAAATTACCAATCTCATTATTAGCATGCATTAACGAAACAAACGATCGACCATTAGATTCTAAAAGATGCTCTAAATGACTTAAATCAACAAATCCATCTTTATCTAAATCAACATAAGATAATTTAATAAGTCCTTTGTTTGCCATATCTTCCAAAGTATGACCAACTGCATGATGTTCGATTTTAGATGTAATTGCATGATTTATTCCTAAATCACTCATGCCGCATCTAATAGCTATATTATCGGCTTCCGTCCCTCCAGAAGTGAAAAATATTTCTCCAGGAGAACAATTTAAAAGTTTTGCAACACTTTTTCTAGATCGTTCTATAATAGATCTTGCTTCTCTACCGAATGAGTGAATTGAAGATGGATTACCATACTGATTTCTCATAACAGAAACCATTTCTTCAATCACATTTTTATCTAGCGGAGTAGTTGCCGCGTTATCTAAATAAACTTTCATTGTTTAGATTATTTCTTTAATATCTTTTATAACCCTTTCTGCTAATTTTTCTGCTTTTTCTTGACTTGAACTTTCTGTATATATTCTGATAATAGGTTCTGTATTAGATTTTCGAAGATGGACCCATTCCGATTCAAAATCTATTTTAACTCCATCTATTGTATTAACTTGTTCATTTTTATACTTTTCCTTCATAGCGTCTAAAATGGAATCTACGTTTATAGAAGGATTCAACTGTATTTTATTTTTAGACATAAAATAAGAAGGATATGTAGATCTTAATTCTTTACAAGATTTTCCTTGAATAGCATAATGTGTTAAAAAAAGTGCTATTCCTACAATTGAATCTCTTCCATAATGAGATTCAGGATAAATAATTCCGCCATTTCCTTCACCTCCTATAATTGCCTTATTCTTCTTCATACTCTCGACAACATTTACTTCGCCAACCGCTGAAGCGTAGTAATTAGCACCATGTTTTTCTGTAACATCTCTTAGAGCTCTTGAAGATGAAAGATTTGAAACTGTGTTTCCTTTAGTTATTGAGAGAATGTAATCTGCAATTGCAACTAGTGTGTATTCTTCTCCAAACATAGATCCATCTTCGTTTACCAAAGCCAGTCTATCAACGTCAGGATCCACAACAATACCAAAGTCAGCACCATGATCAACCACTTTTTCAGAAATCGCTTTAAGATGTTGGGCTAATGGCTCTGGATTATGGGGAAATAACCCATTTGGCTCACAATATAGCTTTATACATTCGACACCTAGTTTTTCAAGTAGTTTCGGGATAATAATTCCACCAGTAGAATTTACTGCATCAACAACTACTTTTATGTTTTTACTTTTTATTAGTTCTACGTCAACCAACGAAAGTTTTAAAACACTTTCGATATGTTTATCCATCGCGCTATTATCTTCTTGATAATTACCTAAAAAATCAACTTCAGAAAAGTCAAAATTATCTTTTTCAGCAATTTCAAGAATATAATTGCCATCTTTTGCATTTATAAATTCTCCTCTATTGTTTAGTAATTTAAGAGCATTCCATTGTTTAGGATTATGACTAGCAGTAATTATTATTCCTCCATCTGCATTGTGCATTCCTACCGATAGCTCTACTGTTGGAGTAGTTGATAAGCCTAGATTAATAACGTCTATATTTAAGGATTGTAATGAGGCTATTACAAGGTGACTTACCATATCACCAGAAATTCTGGCATCTCTTCCGATAACTACTTTTGGATTAGTATTTTTAGTTGTTTCTTTAAGCCAACAGCCGTAGGCTGAAACAAATCGGACTGTATCTAATGGAGTTAGATTTTCACCTACTTTACCTCCAATAGTTCCTCTTATTCCTGAAATTGATTTAATTAAAGTCACTTGCAAATATATTTTAAACAAAAATAATAATAATTGCTTATTCAATTTACTTTACATCAATAACTTACTATAGATATTAATATTAATAATTTGTTGAAAGCTTTCTTTTTTTAAACCAAAATACTTACTTTTTTTTTCTATATTTAATAATATGTTTGAAGAGAGTTTAAATAGGGAGGATGATCAGCATACTAAACGGCTTATTGATCGTTTTGAACAAATGATTTGCTTAAATGAATACGTATATTTCGATTCTGATGATCTAGAAATCGTGATAGATTATTATTTCTTCCAAGACAATAAAACTTATGTATTTAAGGCTCTAGAACTTTCTGAAAAATTATTTCCCTTTTCTGTAGAACTCAAAATCAAAAAAGCACAAGTACTTATTTCGTTAGAAAAAGTAGATGAAGCATTAATAATTTTAAATGATATTGAGCCCCTTGCAAAAAATAATGAAGATTTTTTATTTGTTTATGCAGTAGCATTTAGTAAAAAAAGTAATCATAAAAAAGCAATAGAGATATTAGAACTTATTCACTACAATGATCCGAATAATGATGAAGTTATTTCTAACCTTGCAAATGAGTATCAACACATAAATGAAAACATTAAATCAAGCAAAATGATTGAAAAATTAATTTTGCTCGACACAGAAAATGACCTTTACTGGTATTCTTATTATTTATGTACTGAATTAATAGATGAAAATGAAGCTAATTTTGAATTTATTAAAAAAGTAATTTCTTTAAATCCTTACAGCATATTAGGCTGGTTTTATCTTGGGGTAATGAATCAGAAAAAGGAAGATCATTTAAATGCAATTGAAGCATTTGATTATGCAATTTTAATTGATGAAGAATATACTAGATCATATTCTTATAAATCAGAGTCTTTAGCAGAACTCGGTCTGTACCAAAAAGCAATAGACACATGCATATCTAGCTTCGAATTTGAGGAGCCAAATTGCCCTATTTTTTACAATATAGCTGAATATTATTTCAACTTAGACAATATAGAAAAAGCATTATCTTTTTACTATAAAGCCTTGAGAAAAGACGACGAGTACTCAGAAGCTTGGTATTCTATAGCTCAAATTCTGCAGAATAAAGGCGAAACAATGGAAGCGCTTTACCATATCAAAAAAGCTGTAGAAAAAGACAACTCAAACATAGACTACCTTTATCTTTATGCTATTTTGCAAGAAAAAGTAGGCTTTACAAAAGAAGCGGCTATAGCATATAAAAAAGTTCTTGAAATTGATAATAATGATTTAAATAGCTGGTTAGATTACTCTTATTTATTATTTCAGCAAGAATCTAAGGAGGAAGCAATAGATAGTTTGTATGAAGCCCTAGAACACAATCCTGATAGTGCAAAAATATACTACCGATTATCAGCTTATATTTTAGAACTCGGAGATGAAACTAAAAGCCTTTCTATTTTTAAAAAAGCGTTAGCTATAAATTTCGATTTACACTCAGAAATATTTCTTTTCATGCCAAAAATAAAAGAAAACGAAAATCTGTTATTTTTGCTAACTAATTTTAAATAAATTTTTAAATGAATTTTAATTTACCTTTTATTCCACAAAGGCCAGAAAAGCCTAGAGAAAAAGGAATTACCATGGTGATGGACAAAGGCCTAAGTTTTAGGCAAACCGAAGATTTTATTGAATCATCTGGCGACTTAGCCGATTTAGTCAAATTAGGATTTGGTACTTCCATAGTCACTAATGAACTGAGTAAGAAAATAAAATTATATCAATCAGCAGGAATAGAGGTTTATTTCGGAGGAACTCTATTCGAGGCATTTGTTGCTCGAAATATGTTCGATGATTATAGAAAACTACTTGATAAATACAAATTAGGAATGGTAGAAGTTTCTGATGGATCAATTGAAATCGAACACGAAAAAAAATGTGATTATATTAAAACCTTAACTTCTCAAGTCACTGTTTTATCAGAAGTAGGATATAAAGATAGCAATAGAATTATTCCTCCATATAAATGGATAGAACTGATACAAAAAGAAATTGACGCCGGATCGTGGAAGGTTATTGCAGAAGCAAGAGAAGGTGGAAATGTAGGCATATATAGAGGGTCAGGTGAAGTAAGATCTGATTTAATTGAAGAAATCCTCACAGAAATACCATCTGAAAAAATACTATGGGAAGCTCCACAAAAATCACAACAAGTATGGTTTATCAAATTAATGGGATCTAATGTAAATTTAGGTAACATCTCCCCTAACGAGGTTATTCCATTAGAATGCTTAAGACTTGGAGTTAGAGGAGATACATTTTTTGATCATTTACCTTAATATAAATGGATAAGCATACCTTAAAAAAAAAACTAGAAGAAAATTCTGAGTTACAAATTGTCGATATAAGGGAGCCTTTTGAACATGAAGAAGGATTTATTTCTGAACTGAATATTCCTTTAGCACAAATGATGGAAAGAATAAAAGAGCTCGACTTAAAGCAAGAAATAATTATTTATTGCAACTCAGGAAAAAAAAGTGAAGCTCTTAAATTCATGATTTCAAAAACCTACTCCATAAATACCATTGATCACCTTGAAGGTGGTTATCAAAGTTGGATAGAATCCTAATAGTATGGCAAAAAGTATTATTCTTTTATTAAAAGGAGTTGCTATGGGAGTAGCAAATGTAATTCCTGGTGTTTCTGGTGGTACAATAGCTCTAATCACTAATATTTACGTACCATTAATAAACTCCTTAAAATCGTTTGATAAAACTGCTTTTAGTTTAATGTTAAAAAGGGATTTTAGAGGCTTATCTAATCATTTAAATCTATCTTTTCTTTTGCCAATTTTTGGCGGTATAATAGTAAGTATATTTAGTCTAGCTAAACTTTTTGACTTTTTACTAAGCAGCCATCCCGAAGCAACGTGGTCATTTTTCTTTGGTTTAGTTCTTGCTTCTGTTTATTATGTTGGAATAAAAGTCGAAAAATGGAATTTCAAATCTATAATCTCCTTCATTGTTGGCTTAGCATTCGCTATTTGGCTATCCTTAATGGAAGGAAACTCTGTAGAGAATACTAATCTAATCTATATATTTATATGTGGTATGATTGGTATTTGTGGCATGATTTTACCTGGATTATCCGGATCATATATTCTAATGCTAATGGGAAACTACCAGCTTTTAATGGTTAAATCTATAAGTAATTTATTCGATTTTTTAAATCAATGTTTGATAGGAAATTTTAATGTGATTTTTGAGGATAACCTGATGATGAAAAACCTAATTTACTTTATTGTTTTTGCTCTTGGATCTGTTGCAGGACTTCTAGTTTTTTCTAAAATTATTTCCTATATTTTTAATAACTATTTAAATATAACTATTGCCTTAATGAGTGGATTTGTACTTGGCTCATTAAGTACTATTTGGCCTTGGAAAAAAGAAATTTTTGATCCTATTCTAAAAGATAGAAATGGAGAAAATCTTATTGTAGGATACCAAAGATACCTTCCTGAAGTTTGGACTGATAAAGATTTTATAGTTTTAATAACTATGGTAATAGGACTAATAAGCATCATTGCAGTTGAAAAAGTTGCAAATAAATTTAATAAATGAGAAGGTTTGGACTAATTGGAAAATCACTCTCTCATTCTTTTTCTAAATCGTATTTCGAAAAAAAATTTAAAGAAGAAAAATTAGATAATTGTTCCTATTTAAACTTCGAATTAGAAAATTTAGAAAACATTCGTTCATTCATATTTAAAAATAATTTAAATGGCTTTAATGTAACCATTCCCTATAAAGAAAAAATTATAAAACATTTAGATAGCCTAAGCCTGGAAGCAAAAGAAATTGGAGCTGTAAATTGTGTTTCTGTAGAGCAAAATAAGTTAGTTGGTCATAATACAGATTGGTATGGATTTTCTAAATCTTTAATTCCTTTATTAGAAACCCACCATGACAACGCATTAATTCTAGGTACTGGTGGGGCTTCTAAAGCGATAGCATATGCATTAAAAAAATTAAAAATAAATTATAAGTTTGTTTCAAGAGTTGGTCAGATAAATTATCAAAACATAGATCAATTATTACAAAATAGGAACTTTATAATAATAAACACTACACCTTTAGGGACGTTCCCTAACGAAAACACCTGTCCTGACCTACCGTATAATCTGATTAACGAAGATTTTTTGCTTTTTGATTTAGTTTACAATCCTAAAAAAACCAAATTTTTACAATTAGGCTCACAAAAAGAATGTAAAACAAAAAATGGTTTAGAGATGCTTTCAATACAAGCAGAAAAGTCTTGGGAAATTTGGATTAAAAATATTAAAAGCTAATTTCATATCTTTGTATATATTTATAATTAAATAATGGTATGAGTGATAATTATTCAGAAAAAATAACTGAACAATTTGATGGTTTGGAAGAAAATCATAAAACAGAAGAAATTAATTTAAATGAACTAAACTTAGATCATCTAATCGATTTAATTTCTGAATATTCTAAGGCTGAAAAAACTATTGTCTTTTCTAAAAAAGTAGAAAATATAAAATCTGTTTTTTATACTAAAATAAGGGCAGAAAAAACTTCTGCATTTGAAGAACATATCAGTAAAGGTGGAGAAGAAGAAAAATTTGAATTCATTCATCCTTTAGAAAATAATTTTAAAAAAGTATATCAAAATTATAAGTCTTTAAAAAACAAGGAAAGAAATGAGCTAGAGAAACTTCACGAAACTAACTTAAAAATAAAGTTAAATATTATTGAACAAATCAAACAGTTAATAGAAGGTACAGAAACTATAAAAACTACTTTTGATCAGTTTAATGAGCTCCAAAAAAAATGGAGAGAAACGGGCCATACTCCAATTAAATCTAACAATGACTTATGGAACTCATACCATCATAATGTTGAAAAATTTTATGACTATATTGATATAAATAAAGAGTTAAGAGATTTAGATTTTAAAAAGAATTTAGAAAAAAAACTTCAGATTTGTAGTAAAGCAGAATCTTTACTAAAAGAAAAATCTATCAACAAAAGCCATAAACAACTTCAAATTCTTCACGAAAACTGGAAAGAAGTTGGTCCAGTTGAAAAAGAAAAACGAGAAGAAGTATGGCAACGATTTAAAGAAATTAGCTACGCTTTAAACAAAAAAAGGAATGAGCATTTTGTTGAACTAAAAGCTAAAAACGTTGAAAATTCTAAACTAAAAAAAGACATATGTTCTCAAATAGACGACTTATGTAAAGAAGAGCCAAAAAACCATAAAGACTGGCTTAGTTTAGGCGAAAAAATAAAAACTCTAGAAGATAAATGGAAGTCTGTTGGAAGACTTGATAAGTTAGAAAACAAACTAGCTTGGAAACAATTTAGAGAAGCTTTAAATAATTTTTATTCTCTAAAAAATAATTTTTACAAGACTAAAAAGGAAGACTATAAAAAAGCTATCGAAGAAAAAGTAAATTTATGTTTGGAAGTTGAAAAATTAATTGATTCCAAACAATGGAAAGAAACAAGCTCTAAAATCATCAAAATTCAAGAGCAATGGAAAAAAACTTCTTTCATTCCTAAAAAACAATCGGATGCTTTATGGAATAGGTTTAGGACTGCTTGCGATTCTTTTTTCAAAAATAAAAAGAACTTTTTTGATTCTTTAGACAAGGAAAAAGAAGGAAATTACTCCTTAAAAAGCGAATTATTACTAAGTTTAAAGAATTATACTTTCGGCGAAAACAAGGATGATAATCTGAAAAAGATTGATGAAATTTTAAAAAAATGGTCTCAAATTGGTGATTTACCAAAAAGCAAATTTAAAATTGAATCGGAATTTAACTCCATAGTTAATTCTACTTACAAGAAATTAAATATTGATTTAAAAGAGGTAGAAGATATAAAGTTTAATAATAAAATAGAAGCGCTTAAAACCAATCGAAACGATAAAAAAATAGAGAGCGAAAAATCTTATTTGAAAATTAAAATTTCAGAAATTGAGAAAGAAATTAATCAATATGAAAACAACATTAGCTTTTTCGGCAATTCTAAAGGAGCTAATCCTCTTAAAAAGCAAGTGCAAGAAAAAATTGATTTGAAACTTGAGGAAATCAAAGGCTTTAAAGTCAAATTGAAAAAGTTGAATAACATTTAGTAATGAGCTTCAACATAGTATCGGATTTTAATCCTACAGGTGACCAACCTAACGCAATTAAAGAACTAGTTGACGGTTTAGATAACAATGTTCCTAACCAAACTTTATTAGGGGTAACTGGCTCGGGAAAAACATTTACAATTGCTAATGTTATAAAAGAAGTCAATCGTCCAACTTTAATCTTAAGTCATAATAAAACTCTTGCTGCCCAACTCTACAGCGAATTCAAACAATTTTTTCCTAATAATGCAGTAGAATATTTTGTTTCCTATTACGATTATTATCAACCTGAAGCATACATCCCTAGCTCAGGAGTTTATATAGAAAAAGATTTATCTATTAATCAGGAAATTGAAAAGCTAAGATTAAGCACTACTTCAACCTTACTTTCAGGACGAAAAGATATTATAGTTGTATGTTCCGTTTCTTGTATTTATGGAATCGGAAATCCTGAAGAGTTTAACAACAATGTTATCGAAATTACTAAGGGAGAAGTTATTAGCAGAAATAAATTACTCAATCAATTTGTAACTTCATTATACTCTCGTTCAGAGAACCAATTTGAAAGAGGGAATTTTAAAGTTAAAGGCGATACAATTGATATTTTTCCTGCTTATGCCGATATAGCTTATAGAATCCATTTTTGGGGCGATGAAATAGAAGATATCGAAAGTATTGACCCCAGTAATGGTAAAAGAATTGAAAGATTCGAATATTTAAAAATATATCCTGCAACAATTTTTGTTGCATCTAAAGATAGAATACAAAATGCAATACATAACATTCAGGACGATTTAATGGATCAAGTCCAATTTCTAAATAATACCGATAGAAAATTAGAAGCTAAAAGATTGGATGAAAGAGTAAACTACGATCTTGAAATGATAAGAGAATTGGGGTATTGTTCAGGAATAGAAAATTACTCTAGATATTTTGACGGAAGAGATCCTGGAAGTCGTCCATTTTGTTTGCTCGACTATTTCCCTAAAGATTTCTTAACTGTAATAGATGAAAGTCACGTTACTATTCCACAAATAAGAGCAATGTTTGGTGGTGACAGATCAAGAAAAGAAAATTTGGTTGATTACGGTTTCAGATTGCCAGCAGCAATGGATAACAGACCATTAAAATTTGAGGAATTCGAACAATTAAATAACCAAACTATTTATGTGAGTGCTACTCCTGCAGATTATGAACTTCAACAATCGGAAGGAATATTTGTAGAACAAGTAATAAGGCCCACAGGACTACTTGACCCTGTTATAGATGTACGTCCATCAGCTAATCAAATTGAAGATCTTTTAGAGGAAATTAGAAAAAGAGTTTTAATTGACGAAAGAGTTTTAGTTACAACGCTAACTAAAAGAATGGCTGAAGAATTAACCAAATACCTTACTAATTTCAAAATAAAATGTAGATACATACATTCCGATGTTGATACTTTAGAAAGGGTTGAGATTTTACACGAATTAAGAGAGGGTTATTTTGATGTTTTAATTGGTGTTAACCTTTTAAGAGAAGGCCTCGATTTGCCAGAGGTAAGCCTTGTCGCTGTTCTAGATGCAGATAAGGAAGGTTTTTTAAGGTCTGAAAGGTCTCTTACACAAACTGCTGGAAGAGCTGCCCGAAATATTAATGGATTAGTTATTATGTATGCAGATAAAATAACTAAAAGTATGAAGCTTACTATTGACGAAACAAGCAGAAGAAGAGAAATTCAGATAAAGTATAATGCCGATAACAATATGGTTCCTACTGCTCTAAATAAAAAGAAGAATAATGAATTGGCCCAAAAGCTTAATCCTTATGCTGTAAAAGAGATACATACGGTAGATGAAACAGACTTTTCAGATCCAAAAGTACTAGATAAAGCTATTCGAAAAACACAAAAAATGATGGAAAAAGCAGCTCAAGAACTAGATTTTGATGAAGCAATAATCTTAAGAGAGAGATTAAAAGAACTTAAAAGTTTTAAAAAATAAATTCTTTAATCGAAACCCCAACGATGAACGTCGTTATTAGCCTCCTCTATTTCATTTTTAACTGATTGAATTCGTAAAGCAATTGCTGCAAATAAAGGATCTGTTTTGAGTAAGTGATTTAACTCTTTTTTATCGTTATCCGCTGCTTTTGCTAATCTAATAAGCATTGATAAGTTATTAACTTCCAACCATCTAAAAGCATCTTTTTTACCCTCTACAGCTTTAATAGTTGCCATTAAATGAGGCGCATGTTTTAGAAGCCAATTACAAGCTTTCTTATCAAAAAATAAAGCAAAACGAAACAAGCCTAATTCTGGATAACCATTCTTCATGAGCCAATCTCTGATTTCAGAATTGCCACTAATAGCTTCGGCCCAAGCAACAAGTATTTTTTCTGGATATTTTTTCATAAAAAAAAAGCTCCATGATTGGAGCTTAATTTAAAAACTATTTTCTTCTATTGGTTTTGAAATAATATTTACCATTATTAATGTCAATCAACTCCCAACCCATTTTACCTAAAAAGTTTAAGGCAGACATTTCATCCGTAAAATTCGCTGATAATTTTGTTAATTGTTCTGTCAATCTTTGGTTTTGTGTTACAAACAAATAGTTCGTCTTCTTAGTATCAGAATTTCTCACCCCTTCTCTTGATTTTTTAGGAGATTTTATTGAACTAGCTTCCGAAATATATTCCATAGAGATATACACAAATACATTTTCCTTTTTTACCTCACGGTTCTTTACGTTTGATTGTGCTATTGATAAAAATGGAAAACACAAAATAAGTGCTAAAATTATATTTTTCATTGTTAAGTTAGTTAAGATTAATATTAATTATTACCACCTAAAATAATTGGTAAATCTCCCTCGCCATTACCTATAACAATAACTTTACTATTTGGAGATTTTGCAAGTTCTTGAGTAGTTTCTACACCTTTCCAACGTAAAAGTTGAGGAGTAATTGTTTTATTAACAATTCTTTGAAATTCAGAGATTCCTTCTGCCTCAATTTTCTTTCTTTCTTTCTCTTTTATTTCTTTCAATAACTTGAACTCATACTCAAGAGCTTCTTGCTCAAACTTAAGTTTGTTTTCGATAGCAACTTGTAATGTCTTAGGAAGTGTTACGTCTCTAATTAAAATTGCATCTAATAAAACATATTTGTCAGCAACTGCTAAAGAAGTTATTTCAAAAATCTTATCTTCAACTTCTTCTCTCTTAGTAGAATATAATTCTTCAGGCAAATACTCTCCTATTACTTCTCTGGTTACCGATCTAATTTCAGGACGAATAATACTTTCTAAGTAATCTTTTCCTACTAAATCATGTAAGTAACCAACTTGAGTTACTTCAGGAGAAAAACGAAATGATAAATCTAATCGTATAGAAAGACCATTTTTAGAAAGCACTTCCATTTCTTCATAATCTTCTTGAATCTTTACATTATAAATATAAAAATTATTCCAAGGAGCAATAAGATGAAATCCTTGGCTATACACCTTTTCTTTAATAAGACCGTCTCCGAATCGTTCAAAAATCACACCCTTTTCACCAGGACCTACTGTATAAAACATTTTTCCTCCACTGATTAGCAGGAAGAAAAAACCGAAAATAACGAATAAAAATACCCTTGGTATTTTAAAATTAAATCCACCTTCTTGATTTGATTCAAACATATTTGTAAAAAATTTAAATGTTATTGTATATTTTTCTAATAATCCATTCCAAGGATAAAAATACAAATAATAGTAAGGAAATCCACTTAGAATGAATTAATTTTGTAAATGTTTTCTTGCTATATAAAACAGAGGCTTTATCTAACTTCTTTAACTCTTCAAATAAAGAGTTTATCTGATTAAGATAATAAAATTTACCGTTATTTTTTTTAGATAACTCTTTGAGCACTTCGTGATTATTCTGATCATCTAAAAACTCGGCTTGTAATGGCATCACTTTTAAAAACCCTTTTTGTTCGTATTGCTTTGCCCCTTTGCTTGTTGTTGCTACAAAACTATAATTACCTTGTTTTAAATTATCTATGTTCAAAGAATAATTATTTTCGTTTTTATCAAAAATATAATCGTACTCATTATTATCGCCATCAATCAAAGTAAAATTAACATCTACATCATTTATAAGCTCATAATTTGAATCGTATAAATAAGCTTCAACATAAAATCTTTCGTTATTAAAAATCTTAGTCTTCGATTTTAATCTAAAAGGTCTTTTGTCGTCTGTTAACACCAGATATTGAATGCTTTTCTGAATAAGCTCATCAAAAAGAGCATGGTCTTTATTTTGTTTATATTCGAATAGTCTCCACTTCCAAATACCTTCTCCTATAAATACAGACTGCCTCACTCCTGTTTCATTACTAAAAACAAAAAGTGGCTTATCTAATTCAATACCTTTAATAGACTGAAGAAAAATTGACTGACCAGAACTAGAAAAATCTGCAAAAGGACTATTAACTGGAGGTAATTGATTGACCAAGCTTTGCCATTGCTTGCTAAGAGAAAATAAACTAAAATCGTTAGTAACAGCTAATACTTGTTCCGTAATATTAGAATTATTAAAACTAAACCAGTCTAAAGAAAAACTAGCATTATTTTCTCCAATAAAATACCAAATTGGAACATCAGAAACATTTAAATTAGTTTGATATGAAATTATTAGATTATAATCCTTATAATTTCCTTTAAAATTATCTTTTATATTTACTTCAAGATCATAATTATCATTTGACGATATTGCTTTAGAAAGTGCAGAAATATCAGGATGCACAATTTCACTTATAATTAAAATCTTTTGTTTGCTTTCCAAAACTTCAATAAATAAAGATGAAGAATTATTTATTGTATTTTTTTCTCCCTCCAATGGAGCGATTAATAGCTTATACTCCTGTACACCTTTATTCTGAGCTAAAACATCGAATATAATTGTTTTGCTTTCTTCATTTTTTGTAAAAGAAACTTCTTTAGAATCAATCATTTTTCCACCTTTCAACAACTTAACTTTTGTTTTTTTATTCGGAAAAAACTGTGATTGAATACTTACATTAATAGGAAACCTATTGCCTAAAAATGCGATGTCATTATTAAAAACATTATTTATTTTTAAATCTTTATTTTTAGAAGTATCGCCAACAGCTAGAATATAAATTGGACTATTTATATTATAATCTACAAAATTAGGGTTTCTACCATAATTGTATAAACCATCACTTACCAAAACTAGAGCTTCAATATTTTTGGAGCTATAAATATCCGATATCTGCTGAACGAATTGAGCAATATCTGTTTTCTTATTGCTAAAACTTGGTTTTTCGTCTGGCTTGGTAAATTCTCCAAACGAATACGTTTTAAATTGAAAATCTTGGGAGTTAGATTCAGAAAATTGCGAAAATGAATCAAACAACTGATTTTTTAAAAATAAGCTATCATCAGCTCTAACCATCGAAGATGAATTGTCTATTCCGAAAATAATAATCGGTTTTTCTTTTTCTACTATTTCTAAATTAATTACTGGCTTCAAAAGAAAGAAACACAACAAAAAAACAGTACAAAATCTCAAAACACTTAAAACGATTACCCATTTTTTTTCGAAGTCGGTGTTGCGATATAAGAAATAGGCAAAAAGTGCTGCCACTATAAAGCAGACTAAAATCCAGACTAGAGAGTATTCTGTGCTAATTTGATACATTAAGTAAGCATTCCTCCACAAACATTCAATACCTGACCACTAATATAAGTTGACATATCGGATGCTAAAAATAAAGTTGCATTTGCAATATCTTGAGTAGATCCTCCTCTTTTTAGCGGTATAGAATCGGTCCAGCCTTTAACAATTTCCTGATCTAAAGAAGCAGTCATTTCTGTTTCTATAAATCCTGGGGCGATTGCGTTGCACCTAATATTTCTAGAGCCTAGTTCAAGAGCAGTTGACTTAGTAAAACCAATCATTCCTGCCTTAGAAGCAGCATAGTTAGCCTGACCTGCATTTCCTTTCACGCCAACAACAGAACTCATGTTAATTATTGATCCTGCACGTTGCTTTAACATTGGTCTGAGTACAGCTTTAGTTAGGTTAAAAACAGATTTAAGATTAATTTCCATTACTCGATCAAAATCTTCTTCTCCCATTCGCATCAGAAGGTTGTCTTTTGTAATACCTGCATTATTAACTAGTACGTCAATGGAGCCAAATTCTTTCATTACATCATCGGCAAGAACTTGAGCAGATTCAAAAACTGAAGCGTCAGACTTAAAACCTTTGGCACTAATTCCGAAAGCGGACAATTCAGATTCTAATTCTTTGGCTTTTTGATCGGATGACAAATAAGTGAATGCAATATTTGCTCCTTGTTTAGCAAATTCGATAGCGATACCTTTACCAATACCTCTAGATGCTCCAGTTATAATTGCTGTTTTTCCTTGTAGTAAATTCAAAATTGTAATTTTTAAATTAATAAACTCAAATATAATTTTTTATAACAAAAAAAGGTGCTAAAAAAGCACCTTTAAAATTTAAAAAGTAAATCGTTAGGCATTAACGCTCATAAGCTCTGCCATTTTTGCTCCAATTTTTGCAGGTGAAGCAACTACGTGGATACCACATTCGCTCATTATTTTCATTTTAGCTTCTGCAGTATCGTCTTCTCCTCCTACAATTGCTCCAGCATGGCCCATTGTTCTTCCTTTTGGTGCTGTTTGGCCTGCAATAAAACCAACTACTGGTTTTGTTCCGTTTTCTTGTATCCACTTGGCTGCATCTGCTTCCAATTGGCCACCTATTTCACCAATCATAATTATTCCATCTGTGTCAGGGTCATTCATTAACATTTCAACGGCTTGCTTAGTAGTTGTGCCAATGATAGGATCACCACCAATACCTATTGCAGTAGAAATACCTAAACCTGCTTTAACAACCTGATCAGCAGCTTCGTATGTTAAAGTTCCTGATTTAGAAACAACCCCTATTCTTCCTTGTTCGAATACAAAACCTGGCATAATTCCACATTTCGCTTGACCGGGGCTAATTACACCCGGACAATTAGGGCCAACTAAAGTACAGTCGATATCAGAAATAAATTCTTTAACTACAATCATGTCTTTAGTAGGAATACCTTCAGTAATACAAATTATAACCTTTACTCCTGCACTAGCTGCTTCCATAATTGCATCGGCAGCAAATGCTGGTGGAACAAAAATCATAGTAGTATTAGCTCCAACTTTTTCTAC
>JBELHW010000015.1:0-31171 GCA_042091225.1 Cryomorphaceae bacterium
ATTGATAAAGCTCATTTTTTGTTTTAATAATATTTTCGTGAGACCCAAAACCTTCTAAATGTGCTTTCCCAATATTAGTAATTATTCCATAGTCTATTTGAGCAATGTTACACAAAAACGTTATTTCTCCCATGTGATTAGCACCCATTTCTACAATTAACATTTCAGCATCTAATGGAGTTGATAATATGGTAAGTGGAACTCCAATATCGTTATTAAGATTTCCTTTTGTACAGGTTGTTTTGAAAGATGTACTCAAGGTTGCAAAAATTAATTCCTTAGTGGTAGTTTTTCCGTTTGTTCCCGTAATTCCTATTACAGGACAACTTAGCTTTTTTCTATGGTATTTTGCTAGCTCTTGAAGGCATTTCAAGCTGTCTTTTACCACAATGTATCTTTCATCTTGTTTATAGTTAGAATCATCTATAACTGAAAAAGATGCACCTTTTTCTAATGCTTGTGAGGCATATTTATTACCATTAAAATTTTCTCCTTTAAGAGCGAAAAAGATTGAGCCTTTTTTTAAGCTACGAGTATCTGTAGATACTCCAGAAGATTTAAGGAATGCTGTATGTAATGTATCTATATTCATAATAAAATAAAACCCCAATAAATTGAGGTTTTACTTTTTTTAATATCCATTTTTTCTATCCCAATCGACAGGCTTTCGTTGGTTTTCTTTCAAGTTACTTGTAGGAGGCCCTAGTCTATCCATAGCACATCTAAATCCAATAGTTTTAGATGATTGTTCCTGGTTTAGGAATCTTCTTGTTCCTGGAACCATCCAATATGCTCTATCATTCCACGAACCACCTTTATACACTCTAGTTTCATCAGAGATTAAAGATGTTTTGTTTAATTGATATAATTCATCAGTTGTATTGTTTGCCGGATCGTTCAACCAACCACTATTGCTTAATCTTGAGTCAAAGTCACCATCATTGAAGTTAATATTATCAGACTTAGAGTAGTTTCTTCTATCAACATTTTCTTCAATTGTTTCTTTTCTTTTAACAAGATTACCAAGGCTATCTTTTTCAATTAAAAAACGCTCTTCATCTCTTTCAAATGTTTCATACACATTACCTCTAAAAGGATTATTATCTACAGAATTTTGATCGGACAACGGTCTGTAAACATCCATGACCCATTCTGATACATTTCCAGCCATGTTGTAAAGACCAAAGTCATTTGGCCAGTATGTATGGACTGGAGCAGTTAAATCCCCATTGTCATTCAGTTTTCCGGCAACTCCCATGTTATCCCCTCTACCTCTTTTGAAGTTAGCTACGATTTCACCTTTATTCTTATTAGAAGGATTTCTTACTCCGTCTCCATCCCAAGAATACAATCTTCTACTGTCAATATTTTCTTCATTACTATTTCCTACAAGAGATAGGGCAGCATATTCCCATTCTGCTTCTGTAGGAAGTCTAAATTTTGGCATCAAAATCCCATCAATTTCTTGAACAAGTCTTATTGCGTCCTTATCCTTTCCTGCTTTTTTGTCATAAGCATGAACTCCTAATTTTAAGTTAGATAGATTTCTTCTTTTATTTCCTTCGTATTGACCAGTAAGGTATGCATCTGTATTAAACACATCTTCATCTACTTGCTCAGAATCATCCCAAAGGTATCCGTTATCGATTAATATTCTTTCGTTAACTCTGTCTGTTCTCCAAGCACAGAAATCTACAGCTTGTTCCCAGCTAACACCTACAACCGGATAGTTTTTGTATGCCGGATGTCTTAGATAATGCTCTACATAAGGTTCGTTGAAGGAAAGTCTATCTCTCCAAACATTAGTGTCTGGAAGAGCATCCCAATATACTTGAGGGAAAGAGCCATTATCATAATTAGATCCGTAAACTCTTTCAATCCAAAATAAGTATTCTACATAATCAACGTTTCTTACCTCTGTTTCATCCATGTAGAACGAAGATACTGTTACTGTTCTTGGAATGTTATTCCAGTCGTATCTAACGTCTTGTTCAACACGTCCCATTGTAAAGGTACCACCTTCAACAAACTTCATTCCTGAGGGAGTTTGTTGTTCAACAAAATTGTTATTTACTTCAAACCCACCATGTTTTGGGTCATTGTAGTTCCAACCTGTTAATTTGGATTTCTCTGTTTTACAGCCAACAAAAGTAAAGGCTGCTAATAAAAGTAAAATGAAATAATTATTCATAGTTGTATAATCTTAAGTTATTAATAACTAAAAGTTAGGGCAATTTATTGTTTCAAATGATTTTCCTCTTGATCTACAAGGAAGTCTGTATGCAAATGAAAATTCGTGAGCTCCTTGAGTATTACTATTGTTAAGGTCAGAAACTGTTACGTCATAGCTATATCCAAACCTCCAAGAATCTTGCTCTAATCCAAGTAAAATGATAAATGAATCAAAGTTTTCAGCACTTTGTCTTAACCACATACCACCAACAATAGGGCCTTTTAATACATAAACTCCATAGTTGATTTGCATGAAGTCTTGTTGTTGTTGATATAAAATATTAGGAGACAAGATAGCTGCCTTTTTCGATCTAGATTTAGTCGATGTTCTATATGTTCCAAATTGGTTTAGAGGAATAGACGCACCTACATTAGCAGTAATTTTCATTGGCAATCTAGATTCAGTAATAAAACCTTGATCTGGTCTTGTAATGTGGTGAGAAGCGAAACCAAAATAATATCCTATTTTGTTGTTGGCATCTCCAAAGGCCATAAAACCTGCTGCGAAATCAGCAAAACCTTTGTTGTTGTCATAGTTAATAATGTCTTCATTTGTAGGATAAATAAAACCTTGAATAGGGTCTATTTGGTCTCCAAATTTTAATCCAGTCCAGTCAATACCTAATTGTCTGTAGGCTGCTTCAAAACCAGCATTTATAACAAATTTCTTACTTACCTGTAGTCTGTAAGAATAAGTTGCGTTGATGTGTGTAGTGTTTAAGTCACCAGCACCTGCTACATCTTTCGCTATACCAAAGCCAATCCCTCCACCTAATTTATCCACGTATTGGTCATATGATGCGCTGTATGTTACATAAGTTTTGCCGATACCTGGCCATTGGTTTCTATGGTTCAAACTTATTCTAGGGCATATGTCTGACCCTGCCATTGCAGGATTTAAATATAGCGGATTAGCAAAGAATTGACTAAAAGCTGGGTCCTGAGCTTTAGCATCATTAACAAAAGCAAATGAGCTAATAAAAAATAATATAAATAACTTCTTAAACATAAGTTCAGATTGTGTTAGTGCCAACAAAAATAAAAAATTATTTCTATTGTTGAGCTAAATTACTTTCTCATGTTAAAAATAATTATGAAATAAAAACGTTTTTAGTTTTGAAGTTCGTAAAATCGTTGCTACTTTTTGTTCCTTTTTTTGGTTTAAAATTATTACTTTTACTTTGTGATTATTAGATTATTTATAACATTTTTATTTGTTTCGTTTTTTGGGTTTTCTTTTGCTCAAGAAAAAGAAATTATATGGTTTGATTGGTCCATTAAAAATAGCCAGCTTGAGCTAAACAATACTGAAAATTTAATTTTCAGTTCAACCTATGAGTTTAAACAAAAACATAAAATTGAGGTTAGTTTAGACAATCCTATTTACCAAGTTTGTACTCAAAATGAATTAGCATTAATAAATAATGAATTTTTTAAATCTGAGAATAAATTTATTGTAAAACAAGGATTTGAAAGAAATATAACAAAAGTTTTAGTTGATATAAATCCTTTAATTAAAGAAAATGGGATTTTTAAAAAACTAATTTATGCGGAACTTAATTTTACAAAACTTCCAAATTTACGGAAAGCTAAATCGAGCAAGGATAATTCTTTATTAAATAACGGAGATTGGCATAAATTATCTGTTTCCAGTAATGGAATTTACAAGATTGATTATAGTGATTTACAATCATTAGGATTAAATGTAGAAAATATAAACCCAAATAAGATTAGTCTTTACGGAAAGCCAGGCGGTATGCTTCCACTAAATAATGATGACTTTCGATACGATGACCTTCAAGAGTTACCAATACAAGTAGTTGGCTCACAAGACAACTCATTTGATGAAGGGGACTATATTCTGTTTTATGGAGAAGGGCCAGATCAGTGGACTTATAATTATAACCAAAACCATTTTGAATTTTCAAAACATTTGTACGACGATAAATCCTATTATTTTTTAACGATTAATTCTGAAGATGGGAAAAGAATAAACAATTTCTCATCTGATCTTGAGCCAAATGTTACCATTAATTCTTTCGATGATTATTCAGTACACGAACTTGACGAATATAATTTTGTTCAATCAGGTAGAACATGGTATGGAGATAAATTTGGGATTGTAAATAACCGGACTTATAACTTTACATTTCCTAATTTAATAAGCCCTTTAGAACTAAGATTGAAACTTGCAGCTAGAGTGCCTTCTCCTTATTCTAATCAATTTATTGTATCGGCCAATGGTTTTTCAAATGAAACGATAAGTATTCCTTCAGTCTCTGGTAGTTATACATATGCGAATGTTAAAACTTACAATAAAACTTTTAACTCTAGTAGTGATAATGTTCAGCTAAATATTTCATACAATTCCGATTATAGTAATGGCGAAGGGTATATAGATAAAATAGAATTACAAGGGGAGCGTCAGCTTAAAATGGTAGGAAGTCAAATGAGTTTTAGGTCTTTAAGTTCCGTAAGTCCGTCTAACATCTCTAAATTTGAGATATCAAACGCTTCAAATAATTTACAAATCTGGGATATTACACGTCCGTTTGAACTCAAAAAAATTATTGGTCAAATTAGTGGTTCAACCTTTAGTTTTGTTGCTGAAACAGATACCTTAAAAGAATTTATTGCATTTAATGGAGGATATAAATCAGTGCAGATTCACGGAACAATCCAAAATCAAAATTTACATTCTTTAGAAGATGTGGAGTTTTTAATAGTTTCCCATCCTAATTTTATAAACCAAGCAAACAGATTAGCTAATATTCACAGATTACATGATAATTTAAATGTAGTTGTAGTTACACCAGAACAAATTTATAACGAATTTTCATCAGGAAGTCAAGATGTAAGTGCCATAAGAGATTTTGCTAAAATGTTGTATGATAATCAACAAAATTCTTTAAAATATCTATTGCTTTTTGGAGATGCTTCTTACGATCCTAAAAATAGAATGAATGAAAATACCAACTATATAATTTCCTATCAATCGGAAAACTCAAGATCATTTATAGACTCTTACGTAAGTGATGATTTTTTTGCAATTCTTGATGATGGCGAAAGTATTTTACAGAATTCTTCTATTCCTTTTTTAGATATTGGAGTTGGTAGATTTCCCGTTACTACTCAAGAACAAGCATCAATAGCTGTAGATAAAGTGCAAAACTATTATTCTTCTAGTTCCCATGGAGACTGGAGATTAAGAATGGCATTTGTAGGAGATGATAATGATGAAGTGGAAACAGTTCACACTAATCAAGCAGAATCTCTAGCTGATCAAGTAAGCTCTCAAAACCCTCAAATGAATTTAGATAAACTTTATCTTGATTCTTATGAGCAAGTGACTTCTGCAGGGGGGCAGCGTTGTCCTTTGCTAAATAAGGCCATTAATGAAACGATGGCTAAAGGAACTTTTTTAGTGAATTATACCGGCCATGGAGGCGAACTCGGATGGGCACATGAAAGAGTTTTAGAGATTTCAGATATTAACACATGGGAGAATAAATATAAATTACCCTTGTTTATGACTGCTACATGTGAATTTAGTAGATACGATGATCCAGAAAGGGTTTCCGCTGGTGAGCAAGTTTTTCTCAAAGAAAATGGAGGTGCTATTGCTCTTTTAACAACATCTAGAGTGGTTTTTACAGGATCAAACTATAATATGAACAAATCATTTTTTGAGCAATTATTTCCTCAAGATGACCAGCACCATAGATTAGGGGATGTTTTACGAAAAACTAAAAATAATGTAACAAATGTTTCAAGTACAAACCATAGAAATTTTACATTATTAGGTGACCCTGCTTTATCTTTGGCTTTTCCCAAGTATGACATTGTCCTAACTGATGTTCAAGACAGTGCAAAGGCATTAGGAAAGGTTACTATTAGCGGAAAAGTACAATTAAACGGGCAGAATGTTGATGACTTCAACGGATTCGTTTATCCGTCCATATTTGATAAGAAATCTGATTATCAAACATTGCAACAAGATGAATCTCCGCTAATCCTCTTTGATTTACAAAAGAATTTATTATTTAGAGGAAAATCATCGGTTGTGAATGGGGAGTTTACATTTAGTTTTGTCGTTCCAAAAGACTTAGATTATGATTTTGGAAATGGAAAAATTAGTTTGTATGCGAGCGGAGCAACTAATTCTGATTCTTTAGCAGATGGAGCTGGTTATAATTTAGATATGATAATAGGAGGGACTTCCGAAGATTATCAGAATGATGTAGAAGGACCTTCTATACAATTGTATATGAACGATACTAATTTTGAAAATGGAGGGGTAACTAACGAGAATCCTTCCATGTTAGCAGTTGTGTTCGACCAAAACGGAATTAATACTATAGGAAATGGTATAGGTCATGATGCAACAGCAGTTTTAGACGAGGCTTCCTCAAATCCTATCGTGCTAAACGATTTTTACGAATCTGATATAGACACCTATAAAAGTGGGAAGATTTTATATCCTTTTAATTCGCTAAGTCCAGGAAAGCATACTCTAAAAGTTAAAGTTTGGGATGTTTTCAACAATTCTTCTGAGGACGAAATCGAGTTCGTAGTTATTAAATCCGACCAAATATCTATTTTGAATTTATTAAATGCTCCAAACCCAGTAATTGATTATACTGATTTCTATTTTGATCATAATCAGGATGGACAAGAATTAGATATTATTCTTCAGATTATAGATTTGCAGGGAAGAGAAGTATATCAAACAAATGAAAAAATTTACCCTTCAGGAAATACTTATGGGCCGATAAGATGGAATGCAGGTTCACAAAATAATTATACATTATTGCCAGGAACTTATGTTTATAATCTAGTTGTTATCAATGAAAATGGAGAAAAAACAAAAAAATCAGGGAGGCTAATACTTTTAAAGTAAATAAGACGTTTATATTTGCATTAATTAATATACATCAAAGAGTACCAATTAATCAGTTTTTATGAAAAATTTATTATCAATATTATTCTTAACCACATTTCTTTATAGCATTTCTTTTTCCCAATCGTCAATAGAAGATTTGCAAGATGGTTATTTGAATACAATTACAACTGCAGTTCCTTTCCTTATCATTAGCCCTGATGCAAGGGCAGGTGGAATGGGAGACGTTGGTGTTGCTTCATCTCCTGATGCAATGTCTTTACACTGGAACCCTGCAAAGTATGCTTTTGTGGAAGACGATTTTGGCGCTTCTGTTTCTTATACTCCTTGGTTAAAATCTTTAATTCCAGATATTAATTTATCCTATTTATCTCTATATACGAAGAGATCTAACAATGAAGTTTTAGCTTTTTCGTTGAGGTACTTCACTCTAGGTGAGATTAATTTTACCGATATAAACGGAGTTAATATTGGCTCATTCAATCCCAACGAATTTTCTTTTTCGTCTGCTTATGCTTTGAAGTTATCAAATAATTTCTCTTCAGCAGTTTCGTTAAGATATATTTATTCAAATCTAACAGGCGGACAAGAAGTGGGTACTTTACCAACAAAAGCAGGAAATTCTGTTGCAGGAGATATTTCTTCTTATTATGTACAGAATATTCGTCTTGGAAAAAAAGATTTTAAATGGGCTAGCGGAATTAATATTTCTAACATTGGTGTAAAAATTGCTTACACCGAGACAATTGATAGAGATTTTCTTCCTACAAATTTAAGAATTGGTACATCCTTGTCAACTGATATTGACGAATTTAACTCAATTTCATTTGAAGTAGATATCAATAAATTATTGGTTCCTACACCACCATTATATAATAGTGATGGTGTTTTAACTAGTGGTAAGGACCCAGATGTTTCTGTTATTGAGGGGATTTTTCAGTCTTTCTCTGATGCTCCTTTCGGAGACCGAGAGGTGAGAGAATTGATTTATGCTTTGGGCTCTGAGTATTGGTATGACGAGCAATTTGCTCTTCGTCTCGGCTATTTTTACGAACATCCTACTAAAGGGGATAGGCAGTTCGTTTCTTTGGGTGCAGGGTTGAGATATAACGTCTTTGGATTAGATTTTTCTTACTTAATTCCAATACAAAATAGGGAGGATGCAGGTATTATTAATCCACTTTCTAATACATTAAGGTTTGCACTTACTTTTGACTTTGGAGCAATTGAAGGGTAATGGTAAATTTTAGAATAGGCTACGGTTACGATGTTCATCAGCTCAAAGAAGGGCAAGACTTTATCATTGGAGGAATAAAAGTAGAGCACTCTAAAGGTGCTTTTGGTCATTCTGATGCGGACGTACTCATACATACAATTTGCGATGCAATTTTAGGTGCAGCCAATATGAGAGACATAGGATTCCATTTTCCAGATACAAGTGCTGACTATCAAGGAATTGATAGCAAGATTTTATTAGCGGATGTATTAAAATTAGTTCGTTCTGAAGGATACGAAATAGGTAATATAGATTCAACTATTTGTTTAGAACGTCCGAAAATAAATCCTCATATTCCCAAAATGAAAAACGCACTTTGTAAGTGTATGAATATTGAAGATAACCAACTTTCTATAAAAGCTACAACTTCAGAAAAAATGGGTTTTGTAGGCAAAGAATTAGGAGTTTCAGCCCATGCAGTAGCATTAATTTTCAAAACTTAACAAAGTGAAATTCTTTAGAACCTTCATTGCAATTGTTATAGGATTATTCATTGGCGCAACTGTCAATATGTCTTTAATTAAATTAGGTAATTTTCTTTTTCCAATTACAGGCACATTTGAAGAGTTTTATATTTCTGACGATTGCACTATTTATCATTTTATTTTTCCCTTTTTAGCTCATGCTCTAGGAACTCTAGTTGGGGCATTAATAGCTATTTTAATTTCTAACGACCATAAAAAAATTAGCTCATTTATAGTAGGAGTATTTTTCTTAGCTGGAGGTATCTCGGTTAATTTAATGATTTCCTCTCCTTTGTGGTATTCGGTTGTTGATATTATCCTTGCTTACATTCCTATGTCCTTATTGGCAAACAAATGGATGATTAGTAAATAAAATACTTTTTTTTTATTTTTGCTTTTCTTAAAGCCATATGTTGGGAATATAAAAAGAAAAACCCCTAATCTACTAGAGAAAAGGGGTTTATTTATAGTAGCGAGAGCAGGACTCGAACCTACGACCTTCGGGTTATGAGCCCGACGAGCTACCAACTGCTCCATCTCGCGATATGACCGCAAATATACTATATTTAGTAAAACAGTCAATCATAAAAAATATGTTTTTTTTACTTAGCTAAAAGATTACTTTTGCGGCTTATGGTTTCAGTTAGTAATTTATCGGTTTATTTCGGAGGTCAAGAGTTGTTTGATAACATCTCTTTTATGGTCAATAAAGGCGATAGATTAGGTCTTGTTGGTAAAAATGGTGCTGGAAAATCTACTCTTTTAAAAGTTATTGCTGGCGATCTGACTCCTAATAATGGATCTATTTCTTCTCCTAACGAATCTAGTTTAGGTTTTTTGAGACAAGATCTAGAATTTGAAGATGGTAGAACTGTTAAAGAGGAAGCAGAACAGGCTTTTGTAGAGATAAAAGACTTAGAGAAAAAAATGGAAGGTTTTAGCCATCAAATGGCTACTAGAACCGACTACGAATCCGAAGAATACATGCAGCTTATTGTAGACCATAGCGAATGTGAAGAACGCTTTGTTTTATTAGGAGGATATACAATTCAGTCCGAAATGGGTCAAGTACTTGTTGGTTTAGGTTTTACAAATGATGATTTCGAAAAACAAACAAATGAGTTTAGTGGTGGTTGGAGAATGCGGTTAGAACTTGCCAAATTACTTCTGCAAAAACCCGATGTTTTATTGCTTGATGAACCAACCAATCATTTGGATATTGAGTCTATCGTATGGCTCGAAAATTGGCTTAAAAATTATACTGGTGCTGTTGTTTTAGTATCTCATGATAGGGCTTTTTTAGATGCCGTTACCAATCGAACCATAGATTTAATTCATGGAAAAGCTAACGATTATCGTGCGAGTTATTCTAAATATGTTGAGCTTAGAAAAGAAAGGCAAGAAAAACAAACCCAAGCAAAGAAAAATCAGGACAAAGAAATT
Organism: Cryomorphaceae bacterium; assembly: GCA_042091225.1. Lineage (GTDB taxonomy): Bacteria > Bacteroidota > Bacteroidia > Flavobacteriales > UBA7312 > JABAYQ01. The sequence goes on from JBELHW010000015.1 coordinate 10,316, forward strand.
AAACAGACTAAAGAGTTAATTGAAAAATTCAGATACAAAAAAAGCAAGGCAGCATTTGCCCAAACTCTAATTAAAAAACTTGATAAAATGGAGGTTATTGAGGTAGAAAAAGACGAAAGTGCAAGCATGCATTTCAAATTTCCACCCGCTCCTCACTCAGGTAAAATTACCTTAGAACTAAATTCAATTTCCAAAAATTATGATCAGCTCCAAGTTTTGAAAAATATTGACTTGATGTTAGAACGAGGAGAGAAAATCGCTTTTGTAGGTAAAAATGGAGAAGGTAAAACAACCTTAGCAAAAGTGATTACAGACACGGTTGACTTTCAGGGAGAAGTTGAGCTGGGTTTTCAGGTAAAACTAGGTTATTACGCTCAAAATCAATCGGAGCTTTTAGATGGAGAAAAAACTATTTTAGAACTGGTTGAAGATGCAGCAGATGAAAATAGCCGCCCTAGAGTTAGAGATATGTTAGGCTCCTTTTTGTTTAGTGGAGATGCTGCAAATAAAAAAGTTAAAGTACTTTCTGGAGGTGAACGTGCAAGAGTTGCGCTTTGTAAACTTTTACTTGAACCAGTAAATCTTTTGGTGATGGATGAGCCTACTAATCACCTCGATATGATATCGAAAGAGATTCTTAAAAATGCATTAAAAATGTATGATGGAACTCTTATAATTGTTTCTCACGATAGAGATTTTTTACAAGGATTAACAGAAAAAGTTTATGAATTTAAAAATCAGAATATTTTAGAGCATTTAGGAGACATAAACGACTTTCTTGCTTCTAAAAAGGTTTTAGATTTTAAAGAATTTGAAGCAGAAAATAAGCAAAAAGCAAAATCTAGTTCCGAAAAAAAAGAGTCTAATCATAAATTGACATATCAACAAAAAAAGCAATTAGATAAAGACATTAAAAAGCTGTCAAATAAGATTAAAAGCTTAGAAAGAAAAGTAGATACAATTGAAAAAGAATTAAAAGAATTAGATTTGCAATTATCCGATTCGCAAAAATATAAAGAACTATCTTCACAGGCTGGTTTCTTTGATGGCTATAAACAAAAACAAGAAGAACTTTCTGTGTTAATGCAAGAATGGGAAGAAAATTTACAACTCTCAGAAAAGTTACAAATAAAAAAAGACCAAGTTGATGGCGCATAAAGCAGGTTTTGTAAATATAATTGGTAATCCTAATGTAGGAAAATCTACACTTATGAATGCTTGGGTTGGCGAGAAGTTGTCTATAATTACCCACAAGGCTCAAACTACCAGACATCGAATTTTAGGTATTGTAAATCAGGAAGATTATCAACTTGTTTTATCTGATACTCCTGGTATTTTAGAACCCGTTTATAAACTCCAAGAAAATATGATGGATTTTGTAAAAGGTGCTTTTCAAGATGCTGATATTTTGGTTTATATGATTGAAGTTGGAGAGAAAAAAATGAATAATGAAGCTATTTTCGATAAATTAAAATCTAGCGAGCAACCTCTCTTTTTACTTCTTAACAAAATTGATAATATTGATCAAGAAGAATTAGATGTTCAGTTTGATTATTGGCAAAAATTGTTACCTAAAGCGATGATTTATCCTATTTCTGCTCTAAATAAATTTAATATTGATTTAGTTTTTGATAAAATAGTTTCGTTTTTACCAGAGTCACCCCCTTATTACGATAAGGATACTCTCACAGACAAATCGGAGCGTTTTTTTGTTGCTGAAATTATTAGAGAAAAGATTTTAAAATACTACAGTAAAGAGATTCCATATTCTGTTGAAATAGAAGTAGAAGAGTTTATTTTTCAGCAAGATATTTTAAGAATACGCGCCATTATTTTTGTTGCAAGAGATTCTCAAAAAGGAATTATTATAGGGCATAAAGGAAGAGCATTAAACAAGATTGGAACTCGAGCTAGAAGAGATTTAGAGATATTTTTTAAGAAAAAAATATTTTTAGACTTATATGTAAAAGTTAATAAAGATTGGAGGGATAAGGATAGTCAGTTAAAAAGATTTGGCTACGAAAACTAAAAAGAAGTTATGGCAAATATTGTTGCAATTGTAGGAAGGCCTAATGTAGGAAAGTCTACTTTTTTTAATCGTATGATTCAAAAAAGACAGGCTATTGTTGATTCTGTAAGTGGTGTTACAAGAGATAGACACTATGGTAAAACAGACTGGAACGGTCATGAGTTTTCTGTTATAGACACAGGAGGTTATATTATTGGTTCCGATGATATTTTTGAAGATGAGATTAGAAAACAAGTTGATCTAGCTATTGACGAAGCAAGCGTTATTTTATTTTTAGTAGATGCCCAAATAGGAGTTACCGATCTTGATATTACTGTCGCAAATCATTTAAGAAAAGCCAAAAAACCAATTGTTCTTGTCGCTAACAAAGTAGATAATGGCGAGATAATGCAACAGGCCGTTGAGCTTTATTCTTTAGGTTTAGGAGAATACCATTGTATATCTTCAATTAATGGCTCTGGTACTGGAGAATTATTAGACGAAGTTGTAAAAATATTACCTCCAGAGCCCATTAGAGAAGAGTCTGATCTTCCAAGATTCGCAATTGTAGGAAGACCAAATGTTGGAAAGTCTTCTTTTATAAATGCTTTAGTAGGAGAGGATAGAAACATTGTAACAAATATTGCAGGAACAACTAGAGATTCTTTAGATACTCATTATACAAAATTCGGACACGATTTTGTGTTGGTAGATACCGCTGGAGTTAGAAAGAAGAAAAAAGTGCATGAGGATCTTGAATTTTACTCTGTTATGCGATCCATTCGATCAATCGAATATTCCGATGTATGTTTATTGATTATTGATGCAACGTTAGGTTTTGAATCTCAAGACCAAAATATTTTTCATTTAGCCGATAAAAACCGAAAAGGACTAGTTATTTTAGTTAACAAATGGGATTTAGTCGAAAAAGACAATCATTCTGTAAAAGAATATGAAGAAATGATAAGAAGTAAAATTTCTCCGTTTACAGATATTCCTATTGTGTTTATTTCGGCTTTAAATAAACAACGTTTATTAAAAGCATTACAGTTGGCAATTGACGTTTTTAAAGATAGAAAAGCTAGAATTACCACGTCTAAATTAAATAGCATAATGTTACCAATTATAGAGCAAAATCCTCCTCCAGCAACAAAAGGTAAATACATAAGAATTAAGTTTTGTACTCAGCTTCCTACCAAGACCCCAACTTTTGCTTTTTTCGCCAATTTACCTCAATACATTAAAGATCCGTATAAAAGATTTATTGAAAACAAATTGAGAGAAAATTTTAGCTTTTCCGGAGTTCCTTTGCAGATTTTCTTTCGAAAAAAATAAATTAAAGATCAAATGCTCTTTTTACTTGATCGATATAATCTAGTTTTTCCCAAGTAAAAGTATCTAGAGTTACTTTTTTAATATCCTTACCAATTTTAAAAGAAAATTCTTTTGTTTCGGGCTTTCTTCCCATATGACCGTAAGCTGCTGTTTCTTGATAAATAGGGTTTTTTAGTTTCAACCTCTCAATAAGTGCTGCAGGTCTCATGTCAAAAACTTCTTCTACTATTTTAGCTATTTCGCTATCTTTTTTATCTACTTTACTAGTGTTATAAGTATCAACAAATATTCCCATTGGCTTTGCAACCCCAATTGCATAGGATACTTGAACTAAAATTTTATCACATACACCTGCTGCAACCAAATTTTTTGCAATATGTCTAGTAGCATAAGCTGCAGAACGATCTACTTTTGAAGGGTCTTTTCCAGAAAATGCACCACCTCCATGTGCACCTCTACCACCGTAGGTATCAACTATAATTTTTCTTCCTGTTAGGCCAGTATCTCCATGTGGCCCTCCAATAACAAATTTTCCAGTAGGATTAATGTGGTATTCCTCTGTTCCAAATAAGTTTTGTTGCCTTTCTTCTAGTTGTTTTTTTAATCTAGGAATAAGGATATTTATAACATCAGATTCTATTTTTTGTTGCATCTCTTTTTCTGCTTGATTAGAGTTTTTTTCATCAATGATAAATTCATCGTGCTGAGTGGATACAACAATTGCTTCAATTCTTATTGGTTTATGTTCCTCATCGTATTCGATTGTAACCTGAGATTTAGAATCAGGACGTAGATAAGTCATTTCTTTTCCTTCTTTTCTAATTTTGGCTAATTCGATTAAAATTCTGTGAGATAAATCAAGTGCAAGCGGCATGTAATTATCTGTTTCATTGGTTGCATAGCCAAACATCATTCCTTGGTCTCCAGCGCCCTGTTCATGATGCAATCCTTTACCTTGCTCAACACCCTGATTAATGTCTTCTGACTGCTCATGTATAGCAGAAATAACACCACAACTATCTGCATCGAATTGATATTCTGATTTATTGTAACCTATTTTTCTGATAACATCTCTTGCAACATTTTGTACATCTACATATGCCGAGGACTTTACCTCTCCAGAAAGTACGGTTAAGCCTGTTGTTACTAATGTTTCACAAGCAACTTTAGAATTTTGATCTTGTACTAAAAAGTTGTCTAACAATGCATCAGAAATTTGATCTGCAACCTTGTCTGGATGCCCTTCTGAAACAGATTCAGATGTAAAAAAATAAGCCATAATAATATATATTTTAAATAAAAAACAGTGAAAAAAAATGATGCAATGATCCCGTTTTAGCATTTTTAGGAGTGGTTGCAATCAGTCAAATTTGTCCACTTAATAATAGGGTGCAAAGGTATTAAATAATTTATTACAATTGCTATTTTATTTATTGATTATTGGGTGAGTTTTTGGAAGTAAGATTCTAAATCTACATTATTAGATTTTAATTGGTCTAGTTTTTCGTTGGCTACAATTTGTCCTTTATTAATAACAATCACTCTATTACAAATTCTCTCAACTTCTTGCATAATATGAGTGGATAAAAGCACTGTTTTATTTTTGCCACATTCTTTAATTAGGTTTCTTATTTCTACTAATTGATTTGGGTCAAGGCCTGTTGTTGGCTCATCCAAAATAAGTACTTCAGGGTCATGAATTAATGCTGCAGCTAATCCGACTCTTTGTTTGTACCCTTTAGAAAGTTGAGAGATCTTTTTGTGTTGTTCTCTTTCTAAGCCTGTTAGAGAAATCATTTCGTTTATTTTCTTTTTAGAAATACCATAAATACCAGCAACAAAATCTAAATATTCTTTAATATACATCTCGCTATAAAGAGGATTGTTTTCTGCTAAATATCCAATTTTACTTTTTATTTCTAAAGCATCTTTATCAGTATTTAGCCCACAGACGTTAACTTCTCCCTCATCTTTAGAAAGGTAGCAACAAATAATTTTCATAAGAGTAGATTTTCCAGCACCATTTGGCCCTAAAAAGCCAACTATATCTCCCTCTTTCAAAGATAATGACACCTCCTTTAGAGCAGCTTGGCTGCCATAATACTTACTAACCTTTTTTACTTCAATAGACATGGTAGCGAAGATAATAAGATTTGTTTATTTCTTTACATTTTATTGAACTTAACATAAGGGTTGTATATTTGTATCTATGCAAGCAGTAGTTATAAAATCTACAGGCAGTTGGTACACTGTAAAAACAGAATCTGGCAAAAAATTGAATTGTCGCATTCGAGGTAAATTTAGAATACAAGGTATTAAAAGCACTAATCCTATTGTTGTAGGCGACCATGTAATTTTAAAAAAAGAGGAAGATTCTTATATTATTTTTGAATTAAAAAGTAGAAAAAATTTTATAGTCCGAAAATCGGTTAATCTCTCTAAACAAACTCATATTATTGCTTCTAATATTGATCAGGCTATTTTGGTTGTAACCATTAAAAGCCCTCAAACTTCAACTAGCTTTATTGATCGAGTTTTGGTTGCTGCTATGTCTTATTCAATCGATGTTGTAATTGTTTTTAATAAAATAGATTTATTAAATGAAGATGAGAAAATACAGCTAAACAAGCTTGTCAAATTGTATCAAAAAATTAACTATACCTGTTTTTCTTTATCTGTTCTTGAAGATGATTTAAACTCATTAAAAGAGATTATGAAAAAAAAGGTAAACGTTATATGCGGACATTCTGGTGTTGGAAAATCTACTTTGCTTAACATGATTCAGCCAGATTTAGAAATAAATACCCAAGAAATTTCTACTCAACACCAACAAGGAATGCACACTACTACCTTTTCTGAAATGCACGAACTAAATTTTGGAGCTAAAATAATTGACACTCCTGGCATTAGAGGGTTTGGATTAGTAGAAATAGAAAAAAGTGATTTGTCTCATTATTTTCCGGAGTTTTTTGCTTTACAAGCTGATTGCAAATACCACAATTGTATTCACGTTAACGAACCAAATTGTGCCGTAAAAAAAGCCTTGCAAAAAAATGAAATTGCTCCTTCAAGATATAAAAGCTACCTGAGTATGTTAGATTCCAAGGATGATCATTACAGAACAACTAAATTTGATTAGATGAGAGCTGTAATCCAAAGAGTAAGCAATGCATCTGTTTCTATAAAGCAACAAAAAACTGCACATATTGAAAAAGGCCTTTTTATTTTATTAGGAATAGAAGAAAAAGATACACAAGAGGATATCGATTGGTTAGCTAAAAAGATTATTCATTTGAGAATTTTTAACGACTTAAATGGAGTTATGAATCAATGTTCCTTAGACATAAATGCTCAGGTATTAATTGTAAGTCAGTTCACGCTGTTTGCCAAAACTAAAAAAGGAAATCGCCCATCTTACACTAAAGCTGCACCTCCATCAATTTCATTACCTCTTTATCAGTCTTTCATCAAAGCAATTCAATCACTTAGTACAACAAAAGTTAAAACTGGTGAGTTTGGAGCTGATATGCAAATTAACTTAACAAATGATGGTCCTGTCACTATAATTATAGATACTAAAAACAAAGAATAAAATGGAAATTAATCAATTACAGAAACAAGTTGACAACTGGATAAAACAGTATGGCGTAAGGTATTTTGACGAATTAACAAACATGGCAATTCTTAGTGAAGAAGTAGGAGAAGTTGCCCGAATAATTTCTAGAAAGTATGGAGAACAATCGTTTAAAAAATCAGACAACACTAATTTAGGAGAAGAGTTGGCAGATGTTTTATTTGTTATTTTATGTTTAGCAAATCAAACCGATACAGATTTACAAAAAGCGTTTGATAGTAAGATGGATAAAAAAACAATTCGTGATAAGGAAAGACATCAAAATAATACAAAGCTTTAATTTTTTATTTTTACAAAAACTTAAAACTTAAAACTTAAAATTTAAAAAATGAAAAATTCAAATTTCCCTGTTTGGCTCACTATTATTTCCTTGTTATTTCTTTTTTGGAATTTTTTTGGAATTCTAAATTTCTATAATCAAGCAAATATGAGCCCAAATGAATTGTCTGATTTACCCATCGTACAACAAGATTTTATTTCGAATACTCCACTTTGGTCTTTTATAGCTTTCGGTGTTGCTGTAATTGGAGGTTTTATAGGATGTGGAGCTTTATTGTTCAGAAAGAAAATAGCAAACATTTTTCTTCAACTTTCTTTGCTTGGTATTGTAATTCAGATGTATCACAATTTTATTTTAGCTAATGGTTTAGAAGTATATGGTGCTGATAAAATAGCAATACCAGTTATGGTAATCATATTTGCTATTTTTTTGATATGGTTGGCAAACTACGCTACAAAAAAACAATGGATTGATTAGGCTCTTAAATCTTTTGCTTTTTGTTTTGCTTTTTCATTTCTTTCTATAGTATGTGAGGGTCTGTCCCATTTCACATTACCTTTGGTGGACATACATTCCTTATAGCTTTCTTTTGTTTTAGGCTGTTCTCCATCCACAAAAGGTGCTTTCGGATTTATACCTAAAATATCAAAAAGTTTCATATCGTTGTTAATGTCTGGATTTGGAGTGGTTAGAAGTTTATCTCCTGCGAAAATAGAAGAAGCTCCTGCCATAAAACAAAGGGCCTGTCCTTCATCACTCATTTGAGTTCGTCCTGCAGAGAGTCTTACGACAGCTTGAGGCATAACTATTCTTGTTGTTGCAACCATTCTAACCATATCCCAAATAGAAACTAATTGTTGGTCTTCTAATGGAGTCCCTTCAACAGGAACTAGTGCATTTATAGGAACAGACTTAGGTTGAGGGTTTAAATTTGCTAATGTTACTAACATACCACATCTGTCTTCATCCGATTCTCCCATACCAATAATACCTCCAGAACAAACACTTATTCCAGCTTTAGAAGCATTTGCAATTGTCTTTTTTCTATCGTCGAATTCTCTAGTTGAAATTATTTCTTTATAGTGTTCTTCAGATGTGTCAAGGTTATGGTTGTAAGCATAAAGTCCAGCATCAGCAAGCCTTCTAGCTTGATCTTCGCTCATCATTCCTAAAGTACAACAAACCTCCATTTCTAATTCATTAACAGTTTTTACCATTTCTAAAACCTGATCGAATTCTTCATTATTTTGAATATTTCTCCATGCAGCACCCATACACAATCTGGAAGATCCGTTAGACTTTGCTCTGAGAGCTTGTGCTTTAACCTGAGAAACAGACATTAAATCATTGTTTTCTATATCTGTATGGTATCGTGCTGCTTGAGGGCAATAGCCGCAATCTTCCGGACAACCTCCAGTTTTAATAGATAAAAGAGTACTAACCTGAACCTCTAAAGGGTTATGGTATTCTCTGTGCTGATTTGCAGCGTCATAAACCAATTGCATTAAAGGTCTGTTATAAACTGCTAAAACTTCTTTTTTTGTCCAGGTCTTATTCATTTCCTACGATTTTGTTTTACAAATATAACTTTATCTTATTTTGTAATTATTAAACTTACTGCATTTCCTCCAAAACCTATTGCGTTTATTAAAACAGTTTTTACTTCTGTTTCTTTTTGTGGGATATCGGTTAAATATGGAAAATATATTTGTTGATTTCTTTGAATCATTTCAATTGCTAAATCTAAGCTTATTCCGCCAGATGCACCAAGGGTATGACCTGTTTGAAATTTTGTGCTAATCAGCTGTGGTTTATAATTTTTAAAAACTTCATTTATAGCATTTAGTTCTGATTGGTCTCCTTTTATTGTTCCTGGGGCGTGCATTACAATAGCATCAATAGACGATAAGTCTATGTTATTGCTAGCCATAAGAATACTTTTTTGTAAAGATTCTCCATTTTCGCTAATAGAGGTAGAGTGTGTTATATTTTCTGTAGCATAACCAATCCCGATAATCTTTGCTAATCTTTGCTGGCCTTTATCTTTTTCTAACGCAAAAACGCTAGAACCTTCACCTAAGCACATACTATTTTTTATAGCATTTTTTTGTAATGGACTACTGTACCAGTTAGAAGTTTTTTTGGTATAAATACCTAAAGACTTCATTTGACTAACTGTAAAGTCTGTTAAAGGAGATTCGCTTGCTCCAGCCAAAAATTGAGAACTCATTCCGGAATTTATCCAAGCAATAGCGTTTAGAATAGAGTGAAGAGCAGTACTACAAGTAATAGAGTGAGATAAATTAATATCATCACTTTTAAGATCATTAGCAACCCAAGATGAAATATTTCCTAATGTAGTAGTAGGCGAGGTTAGTGGGCTAATTTTTTTATTAGGGGAGTTTAAAAAATAACTGTAATAATTTTCAAAAAGCTGTGTGGCTCCTCTAGAAGATCCTATGTTTACACCAATGTTTGTTGTGTTTTTCCAACCACTATTTTTTATGCAAATTCTAGAAGTTAAAATTGCCATTATAACGGTTTTGTCTAATTTTCTATAGTTGGAATTTTCTTTTCTAATTTTATCTACTAACTCTAATGTTTCTGGATGTAAGTTTCCAACGGGGGTATCTTCATTGTTAAAAGAACAAATATTTAGATAACATTTATCTTCAAGATATCTTTGCCAAATTTTTTCTGACTGATGGCCTAAAGATGAGATAGATGCCTTTGAAGTTATAACAATTGAATTCATTAAGTCAAAGATACTTTTTTCAGAGATTTAAAAAATAAAATTATGTTGTCATATATGTATATTAATTCTTGATCTGTAATGCAGTAAGGAGGCATTATGTATAAGACATTACCCAATGGTCTAAGATTGATTCCTTTTTCTAAAAAGAAGTTATACATTTCATCTTTTATAGAGCTTGTGTAACTATTGTTCTTATTATGTAATTCTATCGCTAAAATAGTTCCTGTTTGTCTTATATCTTTAATGAAATCAAAGTGTTTTATTTTAGAAACAAATTGCTCGTGATTATTGATTATAGATTTTATTTTAGCCTGGCAACTTTCTTTTTTTAATAATTCTAAACTTGCAATTGCTGCCGCGCATCCTAGAGCATTTCCTGTATATGAATGTCCGTGCAAGAATGCTGTGGACATATCATTACCTAAAAAGCTATTGTAAACCTCTTGAGTGCAAGTAGTTAATGAAATTGGGAGTGTGCCTCCGGAAAGACCTTTAGAGAGACAGATAAAATCTACGTTTTGATTGAGTTGATTACAAGCAAAAAAAGTGCCTGTTCTACCAAATCCAGTCATTACTTCATCGGCAATAGTTAACGTTTTATATTTCTTGCAAAGAGCAATCATTTTGTTTAAAATATTGCTGTCGTACATTTTCATGCCATTTGCTCCTTGCACTAATGGTTCGAAAATAAAAGCTGCAACATCTCCACCTTGCAATTCTTTTTCTAGCTCAATTAAACAATTGTTTTCACTTGGAAACGGTAAATGAGTTACTTCAAATAAATAGTCTTGAAAATGTGCAGTAAAAATACTTTTTGCCCCTGCGGACATGGCTCCAAATGTCTCTCCATGATAACCTCCTTCTAGAGCAAGTATTTTTTGTTTTTTTATCCCTTTATTTCTCCAAAATTGAATTGCCATCTTTAGAGATATTTCTACTGCAGAGGACCCATCTCCAGAAAAGAAAAATTTAGATTGATTTTTGGGTAATACAGTACTTAATTGCTCACATAAATTTGTGGCACTTTGGTGAGTAAATCCTGCAAACATCACATGAGCTAACTTTTGGTGCTGCTCATCCATTTTTTTGCGAATGTAAGGATGGGCATGGCCATGTAAATTAACCCACCATGAAGAAATTGCATCTATATAACTTTTATTGTTTTCGTCGAATAATAAGCTGCCTTCTCCTCTAACGATAGCAATTGGTATTTTAGCTGTTTTCATCTGGGTGAAAGGATGCCATATATATTGTTGATCGGATTTTGAAATGGTCATTTATAAATTTTTAAATAATAAGCTAGCTTTTTTGATGCTCTCTTTGTCAAGTTTTTCCAAATGTTCAATTCTTCCTAATAAGGGTATTTTTGTTTTAGATAAAATAATGGATTCTGTTTCTATATTTCTTTCTCCGTTAAAAATTATCCCTTTTATAGGGATATTATTTTTATGTAAACAATCAATAGTTAGTAGAGTATGATTAATACTCCCTAAATAATTTTTACTGACTAAAATAACTTGAACATCTAATTTACTAATTAAATCTAAAATTGTATCCTCATTATTTAGAGGGACTAAAAGGCCTCCTGCACCTTCAATTATTAAATTATTACTCTTTGGTATGTTAATTTTTTTTAAATCAATTTCTATTCCGTCTATCGAAGCGGAAGCATGAGGCGATAATGGTTGATTAAGTCTGTATGCTTCTTTAAAAAACTGGCATTTAGAATGGCTAATTAATTTTTTCACCTTTAAAGTGTCACTATTGTGAAGATCGCCCGACTGTATCGGTTTCCAATAATCTGATTTAAGCGCTTCCACTAAAATTGCACTCACAATTGTTTTACCTATTTCGGTTCCGATCCCGCTAATAAAATATTTCATTATAAATGATTAATAAGATGACAAAGAGAAATAATATTTTCTTTTTTGTTAAAACTGTGAATACATATTCTTATTCTTTCCTTTCCTTTTTCTACAGTAGGAGATAGGATAGGGCGAACATCAAAGCCATTATTTTGAAGTTTTTTGGCTGTACTTTTTGCATTATCATTTCCAGGAACAATTATAGATTGAATTGCTGACTCACTTCGTAACCAATTTTTATTATTGACATGTTTTATAAATAGATTTATATTTTCACGCAATTTTATTCTAGATTGAGAATCTTCCATCTTTTTGTAAGATTGCAAAATTATTGAGACAGAACTTGGAGCAATCGCTGTTGTATAAATAAAAGGTCTTGAAAAGTTAATTAAAAATTTTTTCAATACAGAGCTTCCTAAAACTACAGCTCCATGACATCCTAATGATTTCCCGAATGTATGAATTCTAGCAAAAGTAGAAAGAGAAGAGCATAATCCTTCTCCTCTTTGCCCAAAAACTCCTGTTGCATGTGCTTCATCTACAATTAATAAAGCCTTGTGCGATTTGCATATTTTTTCTATTTCTACTAATGGTGCTTTATCTCCATCCATAGAATAAATGCTTTCTACTACTACAAAAACTTGACCTGTAGATTGACTTATTTTTTGAATAAGGTCTTTGGTGTCATTATGTTTAAATGAATAGCTTCTGCTATTGCTTAGCCGTATGCCATCTCGTATTGAAGCATGACTTAAGTTATCGTAAATAATAGTGTCATTCTTTTGAGCTATGCAGGATAACAGCCCTAAATTAGCATCATATCCGGAGTTAAACAAAAGAGCAGATTCTTGTTTATGGTATTCTGAAATAAATTTTTCAGCTTTTTCGTGAATAGGATGTTGCCCACTTATTAATCGACTACCACTTGCACCATTCGACTCATCATTTTCTTTCCATTTGATATTTGCATGACCTAAATAATCATTAGAACAAAAATCGATTAAATTAGAACGTAAAAATAAGCTTCGTAGAGAGTTTTTTTGCTCCCTTTTTTTAAGCATATCTTTCAATTGTTGTTCTAGCATTGGTATTTCAAATATACTATAAAAAAAAATTAACTAAAGCTATTTTATACAACCAATTTTTTTACTTCTCTAATGCCCATAAAAGTAAATTACCCCAAAATTTTTCTGTTTGGGTAGTAATGGTGCCGCCATCATTCATAAGTGTACTTGTACAAAAACCATGATCGGTAATAAATATGGCCTTACCATCATTGTAGGAAGTAATTACTGAATTAGCAAAAGTTAAAGAAGTGTCTTTAGCTAAGCTAGTAAAATTACTGGCTAATGGATGGGTATAGTGACCAACACTATATTCAGAAAATAAAGTATCTACAACTCCGAATAAATTATTAAAAATAGGATGTGAAGATTCTTCTATTTCAACATAAGGACCAAAATCATAAACGTCATAACTATCACCATAAGAAAGACCAAAGTAATCACCAAGTCGATTGTGGCCAATGTCATCTTCGACTGCAATAAGTACGCTACCTTTATCATCTATCCATTCTTTAATGGTAATTAATTCTGTAGTTAAAAAATCGCTATTATGTATATAAATGACAATATATAAATCGAAATCTTTTAACACTTCTTCGGTTTCTTACTAAATCATTATTTGTTTGAGAGTAAGAGTAGTTGTTGAAAGTAAGTAGGAGTATAAGAAGTCTGAATATAGACTTTAAGGCTATTAGTTTTTTCATGTGTATTTTATTAAGATTTAACACAAATATACTAAAAATATTTTTTAGCTAAGATTGGAATTTTAATACATAAAAAAAGCAGTTAATTTAAATTAACTGCTTTTTAAATTTAAATAAAGGCATGCTTTAATCAGCTAAAACGATTATTTTATTGTTTTGCATTTCTATTACACCACCATTAATTGGGAATTTAGAATTGTTGTTATTGTTATCAATAACTCTAATATTCCCTTTGATTAGTGAAGTTATAATAGGAGCATGGTTGTTAAGCACCTCGAATTTACCGTCTGTACCTGGAAATTGTACTGAGACAACCTCGCCTTCAAAAACTTTTTTTTCTGGAGTGATAATTTCTAAAATCATAAGTCTGACTATTTAGCTTCCGCCAACATTTTTTCCCCTTTTTCGATAGCTTCTTCAATAGAGCCCACAAGGTTGAATGCTGCTTCTGGTAAATGATCTAATTCACCATCCATTATCATGTTAAATCCTTTAATAGTATCTTGAATATCAACTAAGACTCCTTTGAGTCCAGTAAACTGTTCTGCAACATGGAATGGTTGAGATAAGAAACGCTGAACTCGTCTTGCTCTTGAGACAGCTAATTTATCTTCATCAGATAATTCTTCCATACCAAGAATAGCAATAATATCTTGTAATTCTTTATAGCGTTGTAAAAGCATTTTTACATCTTGAGCACATTTGTAGTGTTCTTCTCCTACGATGTCTGGAGTAAGAATTCTAGATGTAGAATCTAAAGGATCTACAGCAGGATATATTCCCAACTCTGCAATTTTTCTTGAAAGTACGGTAGTTGCATCTAGGTGAGCAAATGTAGTTGCTGGAGCAGGGTCTGTTAAATCATCTGCAGGTACATAAACCGCCTGAACAGATGTAATAGAACCATTTTTTGTAGAGGTAATTCTCTCTTGCATTGTTCCCATTTCAGTTGCAAGAGTTGGTTGGTAACCTACAGCAGATGGCATTCTGCCAAGAAGTGCTGACACCTCAGAACCAGCTTGAGTGAATCTAAATATATTATCTACAAAGAACAGGACATCTCTTCCTTTTCCTTTCCCATCTCCATCACGAAAATATTCTGCAAGTGTTAGACCTGAAAGTGCCACACGAGCTCTAGCTCCAGGAGGTTCGTTCATTTGACCAAAAACAAAAGAAGCTTTTGATTCTCCTAATTTGGAATTATCTACTTTCGAAAGATCCCATCCTCCTTCTTCCATAGAATGAAGGAAGTCGTCACCATAGTTAATAATTCCAGATTCCAACATTTCTCTTAATAAGTCATTTCCTTCACGAGTACGTTCTCCCACACCAGCAAACACAGATAATCCCCCGTGACCTTTAGCAATGTTATTAATTAACTCCTGAATAAGTACTGTTTTACCAACACCAGCACCGCCAAATAAACCAATTTTACCACCTTTTGCATATGGTTCAATAAGGTCAATTACTTTAATTCCAGTGAATAAAACCTCAGTTGAAGTAGATAAATCTTCAAATTTAGGAGCGTCTCTATGAATTGGTAAGCCCTGGCTGTTATCCAAATTCGTCATTCCATCAATAGATTCTCCAATAACGTTGAATACTCTACCTTTTATATCTTCTCCTGCAGGCATCATGATAGGTGCGCCAGTAGCTACTACTTCAACTCCTCTTTTTAGACCATCAGTAGAATCCATAGAAATTGCACGAACAGTGTCTTCTCCAACGTGCTGTTGGCATTCTAAAACTAATTTAGTTCCGTCTTCTTTAGTAATTTCTAAAGAATCATAAATATCTGGAAGTCCTGCTTCGCTGTTTTCAAAACTTACATCGACAACTGGTCCGATGATTTGAGAGATTTTACCAATACTATTTGACATTATCTTATGCTTGTTAGTTTAACTATTTTTAGGCTATTAATTTGCCATTTTTCGTTGCAAAAATAACTGAATTATTTAGTTTGTAACAATCATTTGATAAATAAATTAATGACTATTTTTGAACAAGGTTTTAACATTTTAAAAATATTTTTAAAAAGATTGAAAATTTATTCAAACATAAATGAATTTACAGGAGTAAAACGACCAATTGTAACAACAGGAACTTTTGATGGTGTTCATTTTGGTCATCGAAAAATTATTGATAGACTAACCAAAATTGCTGAGTTGAATAATGGAGAATCAGTAATCTTGACTTTCTCCCCACATCCAAGAATGGTTTTATTCCCTGATGACCATGGCTTACAATTAATAAATACAATAGACGAAAAAATAGAACTTCTACGAAGTACAGGGGTGCAACATCTTATTATTCATCCATTTACTTTAGATTTTTCTAGATTGACTTCCTTGCAGTTTATTAGAGATGTTTTAGTTAATCAGTTTAAAACCTACAAATTAGTAATTGGCTATGACCATCATTTTGGAAGAAATAGAGAGGGTTCTTTCGAACATTTAAAAGAATTCTCTCCACTCTATGGTTTCGAGGTTGAAGAGATACCTGTTCAATTATTAAACGATGTTAGTGTTAGCTCTACTAAAATTAGAAATACTTTATTAGCTGGTAATATTGATGTGGCTAATCAATATTTAGGCTACAGTTATAGCTTAACTGGAAAAGTTGTAAACGGGAATCAAATTGGTAGAAAAATAGGCTTTCCTACTGCCAATCTATTTTTAGAAGATTCTACTAAGCTCATCCCTAATCAAGGGGTGTATGCTGTCAATGTGTTCTATAAAAACGTTAGCTATAAAGCAATGATGAATATTGGTAAAAACCCTACAGTAAATGGCGTTGGTTTAAAAATAGAAGTTCATATTTTTAATTTTGATGAAGAAATTTATGGAGAATCTTTAAAGATCAACTTAGATAAAAAAATCAGAGATGAAATTCATTTTGAAAATTTAGAGCTTCTAAAAGAACAATTAGAAAAAGATAAACAACAGATTTTAAGCATATAAAAAAACAGCTCCATTTAGGAGCTGTTTTTTATTGGATTTTTATAATATTGTTAAAAGCCTAAAGTAAGACCAAGTAAAAAGTTTCTTTTTGCTTGAGGAAAATAACCTGCCATATCATAACTACCTTCACTGTTTAAATTAACATAAGGATCATCAGGTCTTGGGTCATAGCCTTCAGAAACAAAACGATAAATCCATGCATTGTTAGTGTAATTTAAATCTAGCAAGTTGTTTACTTGGAAAGTCCATTTTACAGTTTCAAATAATTTAGAATCCATATCATGTGTTATTCTTATTGTATGTGTAAGATAATCGTCTAATTTTCTATCATCGCTAGAAGTATTATCAACAAACTGTTCGCCAACATATTTAGATATAAATTGTGCGTTTGTCGATTTATTGAATTTATAATCAAATCGACTAGCCCAAATCAAATTAGGAGAAAAAGCAATATCTGTATCTTCATACTTGTAAACTTCTTGTCCCCATGTATCCCAATTGTCTACGTATTCTATGAAAAACGGAATTTTGTTTTTACTAAAAGTAGCGTTAGCAGCCCAAAATAATTTATTATTTATTTTAAAGTTTCCTTCTAATTCAAGACCAAGTCGTTCGCTGTAGTTAATATTTGTTCTAGTGTAAGCACCTACATCGTTAATCTGGCCCGTTAACACTAATTGATTTTCGTAAATCATGTAATATGCGTTTGCAGAAAAAGTATAATTTTTGTTTTGGTACTTATATCCTATCTCCGTATCGTAAAGAGTTTCGTGAGTTGGACGACTTTCAGGCGAAGAATCAACAAAGTCTGATCTATTTGGTTCTCTGTTAGCTACTGCAAAGGAAGCGTATAAATCAGATTTTTTATCAATATCATAATACAAACCAAATTTAGGATTTAAAAAGTCAAATTTAGCTTGGTCATCAAGTTCTACTGCATTCTGATCAAGGCCTACGAAATCATATTCTACCCATCTTTTTTGTATATCTCCAAATAAAGTAAGTTGATTATTGTATTTGTATAATCCTTTAGCGTAAATATTAAAGTCTATTTTGGTTGCATCATTATCATAGTATCTGTCTCTAATATTGCTATTACTAGCAAATTGAGCCCAAATAATTTCTCCAAAATGAGCACCCTCATAAATATTCCATGCTCCACCAATAGTATAGTCTAGCTTATTAGTATTGTTTTGGTATGAAAAAATTGTTCCATAAAAGTCGTTGTCTAACCATCTTCGACGGATTAAATCAGTCGTAGTAACTGTATCATTCCCAACTATAATATTTTCTAGTCCGTAGTCTAGTAAGTCATCATTTGTTCGGAACTGTTCGAAATAACCTTCTCCTTTAGTGTAGTGTAATCCTAAGTTGAAAGTTTCGTTTTCTTCTAAGGATTTAGTATAGTTTAAGTGGTAATGAGTTTGACCATAGTTATCAACTTCATTTTCATAATCATAAATATTGAATGTTCTGAGACTATCATTTTCTAAGTAACTTAGAGGAACTCCATTCCATGCTTGAAACGTAATTTCTTTTCCTGAAAACACGCTTAGTTTCAAAAATTCGTCATCTCCATAATATCCTCCGGATAAATAAAATGATTTTAAATTAGAACTTGCTCTATCAATATACCCTTCTGATTCAATTCTTGAAAGTCTTCCGTCAATTGTAAATTTATTATTGATAAGTCCTGTTCCAAATTCTACATTATTTTTAAGAGTTCCGTAAGAACCTACCGTATTGCTTGTTGATCCGTAAGCTTTTTGTCTTAGCTTATTAGTCACTAAATTTACACTTGCTCCGAAAGCTCCGGCACCATTAGTTGATGTTCCTACACCTCTCTGAATTTGTATGTTTTCTATAGAGCTAGCGAAATCAGGCATATTTACCCAAAATACACCATGAGACTCCGAATCGTTTAGAGGGATTCCGTTAATAGTAACGTTAATTCTTGTTGGATCGGATCCTCTAACTCTAAATCCTGTATATCCAATACCAGCACCAGCATCAGATGTACTAACAACCGAAGGCGTAAAAGATAATAAGTATGGAAGATCTTGACCTAAGTTTTGTTCTTCGAGTTCCTGTTTACTAATGTTGGAAAAGGACACTGGAGTAATATCAGTGGCTCGCAATGCATTAACTTGGACTTCTTTAAGTTGTTTTTTAATAAATACACTGTCTTTTTCTTGTGTTTGTGCTACAGAAGTAAAGCTAAAAGCTATACAACTAGCGATGAAAAGTTTTTTAATCATTTTATAAAATTATTATTTGTTAAACACTACTAAAAACACGGAGTTGCTTTTAGATAATTATGTTTAATCCCTTTCCCTTCCAAGAATTACCTTGGCAGGTTCATTGGGTGTAATCTCAGCCATGTTGGCACCCCGTAAAGAAGTTGCAAATATAATTTTTTTAAGATAAAAATGTAATGATATCTAAATTTTAGAAATAGCTTGTTGGAGTCTATTTTCTCCACTAATAATTGTAAATGAGCTTTCGGATTTACTTAGCTCGTTTTTATAAATTTCAAATAATTCTTCTCTGTTGTTTGGGTTTTCTCTTTGATGATCTTTTTCCCATTTTAAATCTATATCACATAAGAGGTAATGGTGGTATTCCCTTTTTTTAATTTGTTCTATAATCCAAGGATGACATCGTCCATATTTATATTGACTCCAAACCTTACAAACAATTAAATTTGTGTCTAAGAATAAATATTTACCATGTTTTTTGTCTTCAAGTTCTATTTGTTTTTTGGCAATTTTTAAAATGTCATCTTCTACATATGGTCTATTAAGGTTGTCAATATATTCTCGAGCATACTCTGTAACAAATGGGCAATTATAATGTTTGGCTAAAGATTTTGTCAAGGTTGTTTTTCCTGTACTTTCTGGGCCAATGATTACAATTTTTTTCATCCTATTCTTTTTTTCCATTGCAAATAACCCATAAATGCTAGAATCACATAAAATGCAAACAAACCAGCGCTAAGATTGAGATCTCTACTGTAGTATAGGTATATGGAAGCAATATCAATAACAATCCAATATAGCCAATTTTCTAATATTTTTTTTGTTACCATGTATGTAGCGGAAATACTAAAAACAGTTGTAGCAGAATCTAAATATGGAAGCTTTGATTGTGTAAAATTATCGAAATAATAGCCTAAACATAAACTAACTAATGCGCTCAAAAAAATAATTGTAGAGTGCTTTTTTATTGGCCAAGTTGTAATGGAAATATCTTTTTTAGGCTTTTTCCACTGAGAAAATCCATAAACTGCCATTGCAAGATAGAAAACTTGCAATCCTGTTTCTGGAAATAATTTAGCTGTGTAGCAAATATAAATATATAAAATAACGCTTATTGCTGCTGCCAACCAACACCAAATACTTTCTTTTGCAGCCAAAACAACGTAAAGTATAGCAAAAATAACTGCTGTAAATTCTATGGCACTCATTTAAAATTTGGGCTTTTCTAATAAATATGAATTGACGATTTTTAGATTGAAAACTACTTTTTCATTTTCTAAAAATACCGATTTCATTTCTTTATTTATAGCATCCATTATTGTATCGTATTCCCCAAAAATTTGGGTGCTCATTCCGTTTGTTTCTACAATAATTTCTTGATGATTGCGAAGTTTTCGAATATAACTAATGATAGGATCAACATAATGTTGATTTAGGGGATACATGCTAATTTCTATCGAGCATTTCATTGCTAGCAAAATTATATTGATGAATAGCTTGGGAAATTTCAGAAATTAAATTTGGATTTTTCTCTATACTATTTCCAACTACAATTAAATCTGCTCCAGCTTTACAATTTTCTATTGCTTTTTTTCCGGAACTAATTCCACCTCCGACAACAATTGGTATGTTTACAGATTTTCTGACTTTTTGAATCATTTCTTGTGAGATTGGCTTTAATGCTCCACTTCCACCATCCATAAAAATCAGCTTTAAACCTAACATTTCTCCTGCAATTGCTGTGCAAGCTGCGACGTCATTTTTTTCGTAGGGAATAGGAGTTGTATTGCTCATGTAGGAAACCGTTGTGGGTTTGCCGCTCTCAATTAACATGTAGCCAGTAGGGATAACTTCTAATTTACTCGCTTTTAAAATAGGTGCAGTGATTACTTGTTTGCCAATTAACATATCAGCATTTCTTCCAGAAATAAGTGAAAGGAATAATATACCGTCAGCATCTTTATTAACCTGCATCGCATTTCCAGGAAATAAA
>JBELHW010000084.1:0-5328 GCA_042091225.1 Cryomorphaceae bacterium
TTTTGAAATGAATGAAGATGGAGATAATTTTGTTCCTCCCAGTTTTAATGGGTTTAATGTAGTGGGGGGGCCTAATCAATCTGTCAGTAATTCTTGGATAAATGGAAAAAGGACCTACTCAAAAACCTACTCCTATTTTTTAGCACCTAAATCTCAAGGAACGTTTACTATTAACCAGGCTACTATCGAAATTGATGATCAAGTCTATAAAACAACACCTTTAAAAATCTCAATTACTGAAGCTGTTACAAAACCTAAAGACGGTAATAATGCTGATTACGTTGCTAGTGAAAATGTACATTTAATTGCAGAGGTATCAAAAACTAATCCTTTTTTAAACGAAGCAATTACAGTTGTATATAAGTTATATGTTTCAAATGATGTAAGCATTACAAGAAGCTGGCAGGAATTGGACACTCCAAAGTTTCAAGATTTTTGGAGCCAATACATAGAAGAAAAAGGAAAACAGCAAATCTACGAGACAACATACAAAGGAAAGCCTTATCGCTACGTAATTTTAAGAAAAGCAGTTTTATATCCTCAGAAAACAGGACAATTAATCATTGAACCTTTAACCTTAGATGTTCCCATTGATGTTGAAGGAAATAACAGAGATATTTTTGGTCGTAGAAGAATGACTCGTGTTAACAGAACTATTTCTGCAGGGAAAAGAATTATTAATGTTAAGCCTCTACCAATAGAGGGGAGACCAGATAATTTTTCAGGAGCGGTTGGTAATTTTAACTTAAGTGTATCTACCAATAAAACAACTTTAGATGCCAATGAAGCTTTAGAGTTAAACATTAGAGTAAAAGGTATAGGGAATTTAAAACTATTTAAACTTCCTTCTTTAACCTTACCAAGTTCTTTAGAAGTTTATGAGCCAGTAAGAGATAATAAGGTAGCTATTAGTTCAAGAGGGATGAATGGCTTTATTAGCGATACTTATACCATAATCCCCCAGTATAAAGGTATTTACCCAATTAGACCGGTTACTTTTTCGTATTTCGATGTAACTTCTAATGAATATAAAACTATAATATCTGATGAGATTGTAGTAAAAGTTCAAAATGGACCTGTACCAAATCAATTACCTGAAGTAAATAAAAAATTGAGTAAAGAGAACGTTCTTTCTTTAGCAAATGATCAGTTTAAATATATCAAGACTTCAACAAAGTTTATATCCATAAATTCTCCAGTATTTTTTAAAACTTTTAAATTTTGGTGTTTATTGGGCTTTCCATTTGTTTTTATCCCTATTATAATATTAATTGGAAATACACGACGTAAAAGACTTAATGATATTGAGGGCAGAAGATATAGGAAAGCAACACGATTAGCAAAAAAATACTTATCGGAAGCTAAAAATAATATAAGTAAACAAGAATTTTTTTATGATTCTCTAGAACGCGCCTTACACAATTATTTAAAAGCTAAATTAGCAATTGTTACTTCAGAATTTTCCAAAGAAAAAATAATTGAATTGCTCTCTAATAGAAAAGTAGAAGAAAATGTTGTCTCAGACTTTGAAAGCCTTCTTAAAAGCTGTGAGTTTGCAAGATATACACCAACTTCTAATGTTGCTATCCAACAAGATTATGATAAAGCAGTAAAAGTTATTTCTAGTATTGACAAACAATTTCAATAATGAAAAACAAATTTTTAATATTATTAATGATTATTTCGAGTCAGATTTATTCTCAAAACAGATCACTTTTTGAGCAAGGAAAATCATTATACAAGGCCGAAAAATATCAAGAGGCAATTTTATCATGGATGAAAATTTTAGATCATGAAAAACATTCTTCAGAATTATATTTTAATTTGGGTAACGCATATTATAAGCTAAATAACATTGGGCCAAGTATTTATTATTTTGAGAAAGCCTTATTGCTAGCGCCTAATGACCGAGATATAAAAAACAACTTATCATTTGCAGAAAATGCAAGGGTAGATGCTATAGATCCGTTACCTAAAACTATTTTTTACAAGTGGTACCATACCATATCAGATATACTAACTTTTGATGGATGGGCTTATACTTCTATTTTTTTTGTATTTATTTGTGTTTTGTGTTTTTTGATGTATTATTTTTCATATTCAGAAATTATAAAACGTTTCTTTTTTATTTCCTCAGCTATTTCAATATTTTCCCTAGGAATGTCCCTCTCTATGGCTTTTTTTACCTATGAAGATGCTATTAAAAATAATCCTGCGATTATTTTTGCAGAAAGTTCAGATGTAAGAGAAGCACCTAATTTAAGAAGTGAAATCTCATTTATAATTCATGAGGGTACTAAAGTTCAAATTTTAGAAAGAGATACTGACTGGGGACTTGTAGAAATTGCCAATGGAAAAGAAGGTTGGATTCCATTAATTGATTTAAAAGAATTATAGATTATTCTTTTTTTTCAAACTCTTTGATATTTAGAAGTTCTTTTTGAACATTTATATTTTTTAAATCTTTGACTAAATTTGGAAGTATATAAGGAGCTAAAGCCTCTACTGGAGCGTAAAGATTAGAATTTTCTTTTTTTTCATTAGAAATTATATTCTCGGATGTATTCCATTGATTAAAAAATATAAAAATAACACTTATCACAAAAGCAGAAAATAGTACATTAAAAACACCTCCAAGAATTTTATTGAAAAGACCTAAAAATGCAAAATCTGCAATTTTAGTCAAGAACTTAGCCGCCCAATTAATGATAAAAACAATACCAATAAAGGTTACTGCTTTTGCAATAAAAGACGTAGTTTCTTCATTTAATGAAAGCCAATCATTAATATACTTTGCTGCAAATTCTGAAAAATAAATAGCTCCAACAACTCCAAGTATCAGTCCAATAAATGAAGCAAGACTTACAAAGAGTCCTTTTCTCATGCCTTGTATAAAGGCAAAAACTAATATAATACCCAGAATAATATCTAATAAGTTCATTTTATAAATATAGGTTAAAGATACATTATCTTTGCAATGTAATTAAATGAATATTATATATTAATACTTCATTTAACTGAATTAGCTATGGCAAGAGACCAAGAAATAAAACGTTTATGGGACGATGTAGTTTTGAATTTGAGCAATCAGTTTGCCGATGGAGAAACATTAGATTTAGACGGCATTATCTACATTATAGGATTACAAGAAAAAGGTAATTTGAAAGCAAAATATAGTAAAGATGACAAAATTAATTTAATGCATATAGCCATTTGTAGATTATTAGAACCCTTTGGCTATTATGAATTTGATTATTTCGATGCGGATGGGTGGCCTCATTATAAGCCTCAAGAAAAACTTCCTCCATTAAAGCCAGGAGAGCAAACAGTTTTAATGAAAGAAGCAATAGTGAATTACTTTTTAGATAAAAAAGTAGTGAAATAATAAAAAGCGGTATTTGGCAAAGTTCTTTTATGTTTATTTTGTTGTGCTAGAAGCAGTAATAATGTAATTTTGTACAGTTATAATTAATTAACAATGATTCATAAAATAAAAGAACACATAGCTGAAGTAGAGGCTTTTTCTCCAAAATCCCTAGAAGAAGTAGAGCAATTCCGAATAAAATTTTTAGGAAAAAAAGGGCTACTGAGTGATTTTTTTGCTGAGTTTAAAAATGTCCCAAACAACCAAAAAAAAGATTTTGGACAGACTATCAATCTTCTAAAAACAAAAGCAACAGAAAAAGTTAGCTCACAAAAAGCATTATTATCCGGTAAAGAAGAAACTAAAGGGCATTATGGAGATTTAACACGTCCAGGGGAACCAAATGAGTTAGGTTCAAGACATCCAATTTCTATTGTAAAGAACAAAATTATAGACATTTTTTCAAGGATCGGTTTTAATGTTTCTGAAGGACCAGAAATTGAAGATGACTGGCATAATTTTACAGCATTGAATCTCCCTGAATACCATCCTGCCAGAGATATGCAGGATACATTTTTCATTGAAAAGGATCCGGATGTATTGTTAAGGACGCATACTTCTTCAGTTCAAGTTCGCTACATGGAAAATAATAAACCTCCCATCAGAACAATTTCTCCTGGTAGGGTATATAGAAATGAAGCTATCTCAGCAAGATCCCATTGTTTTTTTCACCAAGTAGAAGGTTTGTATGTAGATAAAGGAGTAAGTTTTGCAGATTTAAAACAAACGTTACAATACTTTACCACCGAGATGTTTGGGAAATCTAAAATTCGTTTAAGACCATCCTATTTTCCTTTTACAGAACCAAGTGCAGAGGTTGATGTTTATTGGGGTTTAGAAACAGAAACAGACTACAAAATGACTAAAGGAACTGGTTGGTTAGAAATTATGGGCTGTGGCATGGTGGATCCAAATGTTTTAAAAAATTGTAATATAAACCCTGAAATATATTCAGGTTTTGCTTTTGGTATGGGTATTGACCGTATTGCCCTTCTATTACATCAAATCCCAGATATTCGTATGTTTAGTGAAAATGATATTCGTTTCTTAGAGCAATTTAAAAGTCAATAACCTTAAACTATTTTAAGATCTTTTTTAAAATGAAAAAAGATATAAAAATTCCAGTTGTTGAAAAAGTTCAAGTGCTTGCAACTTACGAATGGGACAAAGATTTTTTAGCCAAAATTTGGAATATCTATCTAGTTAATAATCGAGAAGATATTATTGAGTCTGTACTAGTCATGTCAAGGGGTAGTTATAAAAATAAAAAAACATCAATTCTGCGCCACGGTTTAGGTGATTTACCACCTCATATGGGAGCAAAAGTAGAAATGATTGCTGATGAAGTTTTAGGTTTCACGAACGAATATATCGTTACATTTTTTGCTGAAGAGAAACTCTTTGATAAGATATTTACTTTCAAACCTTACAGCATAAAAGAGAATAATACTGTTTTTATTAATCTGATGGGGCAAAATTGTGTAATAGCAGAATAATTACAACCCCTCACAGGAGGGGTTGTAAATTAATATTTAATTAATAGTTTTTTACTATTAATTGCTTTACAGAAATTCCTTGATCTCCTCTGATAACTATCATATAGATAGCATTGGCAAGGTTAGCTATATCAATCGTAATTTCCGATCCCATAGTCCTTAAGTCTACCTTATGAACGTTTCGACCCGTAAGATCGTAGATCGTTACGTTGTTCAGATCTATCTGTCTTGGGTTACTTAAGTTTACTTTGCTATCAGCAGGGTTTGGATACAATACTAAAGAAGCAAAATCTTCGAGATCACCGGCACCTAATATTCCCTGAATATCCAATTCAAAACTACAGGTAGAAATATTTCCATACTGATCCTCGGCAGTGAAAGTAATCACTTGCGTTCCAAAAGCTAGTA
>JBELHW010000016.1:0-29216 GCA_042091225.1 Cryomorphaceae bacterium
GGTAAAGAAACCAACCATTATTGTCAATAATTATTTTAAACAAGTTGTATTTAGATGCATCCAAATATTGTAAGGCAATCGAGCCGCTTTTTAAAGATATTTCTCTTTCTAAAGAATAACCTCCCATAACTACTGCAATGTTCTTCATAAGCTCAAAAATAAACTAAATCTTATAAAAGGAATAGCCTATCATAATTATTATATTTGCTTAACGTTATAATGATTTATGGAAGATAAGCTTAGTTGGTTTAAATTTTTAATATCTAAAGGTTTTTTTAAACATCTTTTGATTTGTATTGCTTTCTTAACCTCAATAATTTTTTTGGTTTTATTGCTTTTAAAGTCTTACACCAATAAAAATAGTTTAATTGAGTTACCTAATTACAAATCATATTCTGTAGAAAATATGGATAGTATTATGTCTGAGATGTCTCTTCGTTATGTTATTATTGACTCCGTGTATAATGACAATTTACCTCCATACAGCATTCTAGATCAAGATCCTAAACCAGGTACTTTTGTCAAGCCAAATAGAAGGGTTTATTTTACTATTGTTTCTAAAAACAAAAAACTTGTTTCAACTCCGAATCTTATTGATTTAACTACAAGAAGAGCAGTAGCTAAGTTAAATAGTATTGGTTTAACTGTTGGCAATCTTAATTATGTACCCGACATGGCAAAGAATGCTGTATTAAAACAATTTTATGAAGGTAAAGAAATTGATCCCGGTGTAATTTTGCCAGTTGGCTCTGTAATTGATTTAGAAATAGGTGATGGATTAAGTGAAGTGATGGTTGAACTACCTTTATTAGAAGGTCTTACTGTTGAAGACGCTCAAATTGTTTTGCAAATGAGATCATTAAAATTAGGCTTAATTGTTTATGATAGGAATGTAAAAGATAGCACAAATGCTGTTATATATAACCAAATCCCTACCCCTAATAATGTTTCTATGATAAATTTAGGAAGAAATATAGATGTTTATCTTAAATCCGATAATTCAAATGAATAAGAAAATAGCTATTTTTTATTTTTTATTTTGCTCTTTTACTGTTTTAAGTCAAGAGATAGTTAATGATTTATATTTTAATTCAAATATTTCTTCTGAGTCTTATAGTTTGAGAAGTTCTTCAGTTTCAGTAGCTCTTCCTTTTTTCGATGATTTTTCTAATTATACTGGCTATCCTAATCCTAATTTATGGCAGGATTCAGACGTTTATGTAAATAGGTCTTTACCATCTAACCCTATAAATATTGGTGTTGCTACTTTTGATGGCTTAGACTCGATTGGTAATCCGAGAAATATTTCTTCTGAATTTTCTCATGGTCCTTCCGATTTTTTAACTTCTAAAAATATCGATATTTCAAACGAATCATTTTTATATTTTTCTTTTTATTTTCAGGCCCATGGTTTAGGAAATGAACCTGAACCAAACGATGTTTTAAGTTTAGAATTTTTAGATTCTCTTGGTGCTTGGAATACTATTTGGGATATTGAAGGACAGGCTCTAAATGATTTTGAAAAAGTTAGTATTGAAATTAATGATTTGACTTATTTTCATGATCAATTTCAGTTCAGATTTCATAATTATGCAAGTCTTTCAGGAAATTTTGATCACTGGCACATTGATAATGTTTTGTTAACTAAAGAGCTTACTCTTTCGAATGATAATGACGATGTTGCTTTTGTTTATGAAACATCTAAAGTGTTAAATTTTTATACTTCAATCCCTTGGAAACATTTTCAATCTAATGAGGCAAGTTATGTTGCTGAAACAATGGATTCACAAATTAGAAATAATTGGAATATTACTAAAAGCATAGATTATAGATATGATATTTTTGACGAATTAGGTCTTCTTTCCTACCATTACCCAACAACTGGGAATAGTAGAAATGATAATATTCCTGCTTCAATAGATGGTAATTTTTCTTATTCTGAAAATTCGATTACACCAATTACTTTATTTCTTTTTTCTTTTAACTCTGATAACGAAGATAAAGCAAACTTTGAAATCATTCAATCTATAGCAACGGATGACAGAGATTTATTTAAGAATAATGATACATTAAAATTTACTCAAGAATTTCATAATTATTATTCTTTAGATGATGGAACAGCTGAAGCAGCATATGGAGTTGATGCTGATGGTGGTCAAGTTGCAATGAGATTCAATATTTCAGAGTTAGACATACTTAAAGCTGTTCAAATACATTTTGAACAAAATTTAGAAGATGTAAGTGGTTCTCCATTTAGAATTATTCTTTGGAATGAAGCAAACAATATGCCCAACGAAATTATTTATCAAAGCCAAATTTTTTATCCGGAATACACTAATCAACAAAATGGTTTTTATGAATATGTTTTAGAAAATCCTATTGAAATAAGTGGTGCAGTTTTTATTGGAATAGAGCAATCTTATTCGGAAAATTTAAACATTGGACTTGATAGGAATACAATAAACAACGATAGAATGTTTTATAATGTAGGTTCTCAATGGTCTGAGTCAAGTTGTGAAGAATGTTCTGGAACATGGATGATTCGACCTGTGTTTGGCACTTTAAGTGCTGAGAGTGAAAACAATAAATTTTTTAATTACAAACTATATCCTAATCCTACTTCATCTTATTTGGTTTTAGAAGGTCAGAATAATTTTAATTTTAAATTAATGGATATAAACTCTAAGGTACTCAGTCAATCTTTTGAAAAAAGTAATAGATTTGAAATAGATTTATCAAGCTTCCCAAAGGGAGTTTATTTCTTACATATTTCAGACCAGAATTCTATTCGTTACGAGAAAATTATTTTACAATGAGTGAGGAGTTAGATGAGTTATTTGAACACCACAAAGTAATTGCCGACAAAGGTCAGGATCCATTACGTGTAGATAAATTTTTATTAAATAGGCTAGAGGGGACTTCTAGAAATAAATTGCAACAAGCAGCAATTCAAGGTTATATCCATGTTAATGGTGTAAAAGTAAAGTCTAATTATAAGGTAAAAGCCCACGATGTAGTTAGCGTAATGTTTACAAAGCCCCCTAGAGAGCTTGAGTTAATTCCTGAAGACATTCCTTTAAATATCATTTTTGAAGATGAAGATTTATTGGTTTTAAATAAAGAAGCCGGAATGGTTGTACATCCAGGATTTGGAAATTATACTGGTACACTTGTAAATGCTTTAGTTTATCATTTTAAAAACTTACCTCTTAATGGTGATGATGCCACAAGACCTGGATTAGTGCATAGGATTGATAAAAATACAACTGGTTTAATGGTTATTGCTAAAACAGATAAAGCTCTTCAATCCTTATCTAAACAATTCTTTGATCGTACTATTGATAGAAGATATAACGCTTTGGTTTGGGGAGAGTTAGATCAAGAACAAGGGAGTATTGAAGGCCATATAGGTCGTAGTTTAAAAAATAGAAAAGTAATGTCTGTTTTCCCCGATGGCGATTTTGGTAAGCATGCAAAAACACATTATAAAGTAATTGAGCGTTTCGGCTATATTAGTTTAGTTGAGTGTAAATTAGAAACAGGTAGGACTCATCAAATAAGAGTTCATTTCCAGCATATTAAACATCCATTATTTAATGATTTTGAGTATGGAGGAGATAAAATTTTAAAAGGCACAACTTTTAGTAAATACAAGCAGTTTGTCGAAAATTGTTTTAAAATTATTCCCAGACAATCATTACATGCAAAAAGCTTGGCTTTTAGTCATCCTAGAACAGGGGAGTGGATGGAGTTTCAGTCTGATCTGCCAGATGATATGACAGAGGTTATATCTAAATGGAGAAAGTATGCAGTACACAAACAGATTTAACTTTCAAAAACAAAATCTTTATAGTCTGTAACTGTATTGTAAAGAGTATCTCTTTCTATAGGATGACGCTTTACATTTTTTATTAATTCTACCAATTGTTGAGTACTTAATGTAGGCGACTGCTCTTCT
This sequence comes from Cryomorphaceae bacterium, assembly GCA_042091225.1. Classification (GTDB taxonomy): domain Bacteria; phylum Bacteroidota; class Bacteroidia; order Flavobacteriales; family UBA7312; genus JABAYQ01. The sequence continues at coordinate 3,959 of JBELHW010000016.1, forward strand.
GCACCAGCCATAGAGTATATCTTTGTAGTATCATCAATTGTACCATCAATATCATTAACACCAAAAGATAAAGATAGTTGGGCAGTATTCCTTCCAATCATTGGCCAATATGCTTTTAAGTGATTAAAGTTATCCATAAAGATTCTGGAAATAGCATATACCTTTAAGTCGTTTATTACATTTGATTCTTTAATATGTGACATTTGATTATTACCATTCCTATATTTTAATGGAATAAAAGTATTGAAACCATTAGTTTTGTCCTGCAAATTTCGGAGCCTTAGCATATGATCAATTAAATGTTCAGGCTTTTCAATATGACCAAATAACATAGTTGCATTTGAGGGCATTCCTAATGAATGAGCAGTCTCATGTATTTCTAGCCATTGTTGAGAGGAGCATTTGTCGTTACATATTTCTTCTCTTATTTTTTCATCAAAAATTTCTGCTCCTCCTCCAGGAAGAGAGTCTTGACCATGATTTTTTAAAATTTGCAAACCTTCTTTGTAGCTTACTTTTGCTTTTCTACACATGTACTCCAATTCTACAGCTGTAAAAGCTTTAACATGTATGTCTGGACGAACCTCTTTTACTTTTTTAATTAGATTAGCAAAATAATGTAAACCCATTTTAGGGTGTACTCCTCCAACAATATGAACTTCTGTAATGGGCTTGTCTTTATATTCTTTTATTTTATCAATAATTTCATCTTCACTTAATTCCCATCCTTCTGTTTTATTTTTTAAAAGCCTAGAATAAGCACAAAATTTACAATCGAAAACACAAATATTTGTAGGTTCTACATGTATATTTCTATTGAAATAAGTAAGGTCTCCATGTTTTTTTTCTCTAATAAAATTTGATAAGATTCCTAAAAAAGGTAAATCTGCTTTAAATAATTGTAATCCTTCCTCTTTAGATAATCGTTCTTGGTTAAAAACCTTTTTAGCAATTATTTTAAAACTATCATCTATACTATTATCGATATTCTTGATATTCATTATTACTATTTAGAAATTGTAATTTTTTTAGTTTTAAAGCCGTCTTTGTTTTCTAATGTAAGGAAATAAACTCCATTTTCTAGATGAGATAGATTAAATTTATCTGTTTCATAATTAAATTCTTTTGTAAGAATTTGTTTACCAAAAATATCATAAACATTTATCTCAGACTTAACATTTGGATTTTGAGACAAGAATATTATTCCATTAGTTGGATTAGGAAAAACATCAAATTCTATATTTTTATTTTCTTTAATTGCTGTGCTTCCACCATTTTCGTCTACCAAAATATATTGAGTTTTAATTTCTGTACTTTCAACACCATCTCCATCAGTTACTTTTAGTCGAACAGTATATAGTCCGGCATTACTATAAGTTACAGTAGGGCTTTGTTCTGTTGAAGTAATTGGAGTCCCTCCATAAAATGTCCAAGCATATTCAACAGGGTTTCCTGTGCCAGTATAATAATATTGATTCATACCTCCAATATTTACGTTAGTGTAGGCACCATAAAAGTTTGAGAAAAGGCTAGTTCCACAAACTTTTCCATCTAGAAATGTAACTTGGCTATTTGTCGGGTCAAGCCATGGTTGTAACTTTTCATCGTTTGGGGCTCCATTAGGAGACCATGAATAGGATAATTTCCCGTACAAATCTTGACCATTTGTATTAGTACAAAAAGAAGATCCTCCAGATAAATCTCCAATGATATGTCCATCGCTATTAAAAATTGGGCTTCCAGAAGAACCTCCTTCAGTTACACCGTGTCCGTTTTCAGTTTCAACCCATCTTACTCTCCAATGAGTTGATCCACCACCGTTCCATCCAGTTGTTGATAGCGTTGAATTGTATGTAGATATTTTTTTTATGTCCCCTGCTGGATGATGGAAACTAACCCCGCTTTGAGATGTAGTATTTGTTCTGTTCCAACCTGCAGCATAGGCACCATAATCGAAAGGAATATCAGAGTTTAATTCTACTAAAAAGAAATCGGATGTATTGTTAATGCTACCGTTTTGATTGCTGTTAGCAACTAACGAAGCTCCTACAACGGTTGCCTGATTCCCAGGTGATGAGTTTGGATTTTCACACTCACTAGATTCATAATTAAAATAAAATGTCCACTGGTTCAAATCTGCAGTAGAAGCGTAGGAGTTATTTCCATAGCCACAATGATCAGCAGTAAGAATGTATGGTTTACAATCTTGAGCTGTGTTATTTATGAATGCACCACTACACCAGCCAAACGAATTACCAGTTTTAACTGAAACTCTACAGGCAGATCTTTTTATATCTTGCCAATTATCAGATTCAGAGCAATTTGCATTTACTTCGCAAGGGTCAGAGTCGCCAAAATCACGTGCTTCAAAAAGATTATCAACACCTCTGTAGCAATAGGCTATCTCATTAATGTGTAAAATTGGATAACCTTCTCCATTTTGATGGTATTCTAAAGTAAGAAAATCACCTTTAATTAGTTCGTTAGCAAATAATCCACTTGAGTGATTATTTACATTAGTAAATCCACCAATAATTTGACTCATATCTTTGTTGTATACAAACAGTTCTCCTGAAGATGGTAATCGAAAAGCATCATAATAAAGACCAAGTGCTTTTGCACCTTCGATTTTAATCGACAATCTCCAAATTTTAGACCCATCTTGTAAAACCTCCCATTTTCCACTATTCTCAGTATCTAAATCAGTTTGTACTGCAATAGCATATTTATAAGATTCTCCATTTTTACTATCTGACTCGGATTGTATTTTGATTTCATTCAAATTAGGAGCAAGTAACTTTAAAACAGGTACTTTTTCGGATAATTTTGTTTGTGTACTAATAGGGGTATTATTATTGCTTATTTGAGCAAATAAATTTGTTGAAATTAGTATGGCTATAAATAGGAATGAAGTATTTTTTATCATTTTAAAATTATTTTTTTTATTGAATTTCCTTTGTTAGTATTTATTTGTACAAGGTATATACCTTGTTTAAGATAGTCAAGATTTAAGTTTAATTTTTGAGCTGACGGATTAAATGTTTTTAAAAGTTTACCATGAATGTTATACAGGGATATAAAGTTGATTGTTTCATTTGATTCAAAGTTTAATAAACCTGAAGTAGGATTTGGGTAAATATTAAGGTCGAATACAAAATTATTGTTAGTGGATATTACCTGACATAAATCAATTATAATTTCGTTGTTATAAGTGCCAGAAAAAAATTGATTATTTACTTCAATAAAACCATTTCCAAAATCACAACAAATTCCATCATTTTCTTGGTCAAATATAGTTAAAGTATAGCAAATATCATTGTCTAAACACAACTGAAAATTGTTTTGTAGATTACTTAAAATATTATTGTTTTCGAATTGAATTTCATCTTCTTCATCTGTTATTTGCCAACTTATTTCTTCTCCATAATTGTCAGATGTTATTGAAAAATTTAATTGATCTCCATTTTTAACTTCAAAATTGATATTTAAGGTATCATTGAAAGGGTTTAAATCTCTAAATCCGTTTGGTAAGTCAGTATAAACTGTTAGTTGATGAATGCCTGGGTTTAAAAATTCATTACCAATTTCAATTTCTTGAGAATTTTCGGGGCTTATATTTCCACTCCATTCTATTGTTTGCAATTCTTGATCATCAATTTTGTAATAAATATTGAATTTTGTAACATTAGTATTTGAGAAGTTATATACTGAAGTTTTTAAACTTATTTCTGAGCCACATACTACTTGATTTTCAAAAGGAAAAATGTTTTCAGTAATAGCAATATCTTCAAATGGTAGTGAACAAGCAAAATTGTTTGCTACTTCGGACCTTTCTGTATTTAAAGTTGCTTGCATTCTTAATTTTTGACCTTCAGTAAATAAATTCATGCATTCGTCATTAGTATAATCCATGAAATTTTGAAACATATCACCATTGTTTGAGCATGATGGACTAGGATGTATAGGGCATCCGTAATTTTCTGTTTCTTGAACTGGGGTGTCATCTACCATGTCAGAACTACAATTTCCATTTCCCCAAATATGAAATAAGTTAAACCAATGACCTACTTCGTGAGTAGCTGTTCTACCTAAATTGTACGGAGGTATGACAGTTCCGTTTGTTCCAAAGTTTTTATAATCTATAGCTATTCCATCGTTAAAGGATGGTCCTCCTGGAAAAGAAGAAAATCCTAACGAATTAGTTAAGTTACATACATAAATATTTAAATATTTTGAAGGGTTCCAAATATCTTTACCTCCTAAGGAGTCATAAAAAATTCTATTATCATATAAGGAGAATGATGTTACATCAGTACTAGTGTATGTTATTCCGTTCGTTGTATCATTGTTAGGAGTTCTTTTAGCAAGACAAAACTGAATTTTTGTATCTGATGCTATCAAAGAAAATTCACTTGGCGTATTAAAAGCATCAGAGTTATTTCTTGAAAAATCATCGTTTAAAACTTGTAATTGACTATAAACTTGTGAGGCTGGTATTTGTTGATCTTGCTGGTTGTAAAGGATATGAAAAACAACTGGAATATTATATACTGTTTCAGAATTCGATCTTTTTTGGATATAAGTTGAAATCGCATTTTCAATTGCTAGTTTTTTTTGTAAAAGCTCTTTGTTATTATTAGCGTTAATTTCCCATAGTATGTCAGTTCCACACTTTATCTGTCCGAATGAAAAGTATCCTACAAAAATTAATATGAAAATGGAAAATATTTTATTCACTTTGTGAAAATATTTAATTATTTGGTTTAAAATTTTTATTAAATATAAAACTAGTGTCAGTTAGTGTTTTTAAAAACTGAATTAAATCTGACTTTTCTTGATTGTTTAATCCTAGCCCTATTCCGACTTTTTTCATTAAAGGATCGATAGTAGAAGAGTTGTGTCCTCCAAAATCATAATGTTCTATAACTTCCTCTAAGGTTTGAAAGCGACCATCGTGCATATATGGAGCAGTTAGTTCTATATTTCTAAGAGTAGGACTTTTAAACTTTCCTTTATCAAATGGTTCTCCCGTAACATTCATTCTTCCGTTGTCCATTAATAACTCTGGATCAATTCCATTATTGTGGAATTCGTTTGAGGCAAATAAAGGGTAGGAGTGGCAATGAAAACAGTCTCCTTTTTCACTATTAAAAATTTCTAGACCCCTTAATTCCGAAACTTCTAAGTTTACTTCGTTTCTAATGTATTTATCAAATTTAGAATCGCCTGAAATTAATGTTCTTTCAAATTGAGCTATTGCTTTAACAACATGAGTTGAATCAAAATTGGTTGTATTAAATGCCATAAAGAACAATTCTTTATATTGATCATTGTCCTTTATTCTATTAACTACTTCAGTCCAAGAGCTATGTAATTCTAGTTCATTAGTAATTGGGTCTAGAGCTTGTTCTTCAAGACTCAATACTCTACCGTCCCAAAAGTTAAAATTATTCCATGCCAAATTAATTAACGCTGAAGCATTTTTATCTCCAGTAATCCCATTAACCCCTATACTAAATTGATTAGGATCACTAAATCCTTTGGATTGAAAATGGCAGCTAGCACAAGAATGGGTGTTATTATTTGATAAAACTGGATCATAAAATAATTTCTTACCAAGTTCTACAGCTTCCTTAGTCATTGGGTTGTCATTTGGTATGTTTGGCGAAGGAAATCCGTAAGGAACATCTAATTGGTATGTCGTAGGTGAATAAACATAATCTTGCATAACAGCGATATCTTGTTCGCATGAGTATAAAGAAAAAACTATTATAAATAGAGAAGCTATTTTATTGAATTTTAAATGCATTCTTTATGTTATCCATTATTTGATGAGCCAATGGGCTATTATTACTTGTATGTGGTAATGTACTAGATAAATTTAAGTCATTAAAAACATCTTTCAGTTCTATTTTTATATCGATGTTACCATTTAATTGATTATCGAATTCAATACTTTTTTCTAGACTAACGCTTTTTAATAAATCATCGTGTGCAAGGTGATATGTTCTGTTAAAAAACGTGCCATCGCCCGTAGTGTCTAGTTTTCCTTCAATCATAGCGAATATGTATGAGTCAGAATTATTCATTGCCCAATAAGTTCCATTATTAATTCCTAAAGGATGATCGGTAGGGTAATCTGCAGGAGTTGTACTGTTTAAAACATTATCTAATCCTAAGCTGAAATTAAATTCTCTTACGCTTTCATCACTTGTAGATAAAATTAAAGAGTGAGTGCTCAAATCTTCCAGATTGTAAAGAAATACATCAGTAAGATTATTTGTGCCATTGTTTGATACTAAAGAAATATCAGAAAGATAAAGTTTGAACTTTTCAATTCTGAAACTATTATTCTCGAATGATATAATATCGTTTTTGATTAGTTCAATATCTCCATCATTTAAAGAAAACTCAACATTTAAATTATAAATATACTCACAGCTTCCATCTTCTTTATTGAAGGAGGTGTCAAAGTTAGTTGCTAATGGGTCAGTGCAGCCCTCGTTTTTACAAGAAAACAAGATTGTACAAACCAAAAAATAAAGAAATATATTTCTCATAATTTTGATATTAATCGAATCAAGTACAAATATACGATACTTAATTTTTTTTTAGTGTGTTTTTTATCATCTTACTTGTTCTTTTTTATAAAACCAGTTATATTAGTTAAGTGAATAATGAAAAGAAATTTAAAATCTACAGATCATCGGCCGGTTCTGGAAAAACGTTTACTTTAGTAAAGGAGTATATTAAAATTGCTATTGAGTGTAATGGAGAAAAGTTTCGCCCCGATTATTTTAAACATATTTTAGCTATTACTTTTACTAATAAGGCTGCTAGTGAAATGAAAACTAGAGTCTTTGATTTTTTGTTAATTCTCAAAAAAGGGATTGATTCTGATAAACCAAACAGTTTTTTTTCTCAAATAAAAAAAGAAACAAAATTGAACAGCGAGCAGATCAAAGAACGGTCCTCTAAAGTTTTACAGTCAATTTTACATTCTTACTACAATTTTTCCATTTCCACTATCGATAAGTTTGTTTACAGATTAGTAAAAACCTTTGCTCATGATTTACAACTGAGTCAGAATTTTGAAGTGGAATTAGATTCTACTAAACTAATTCAGCCATCGGTATCTTCTTTAATAGAAAAAATTGGAATAGATAAGGATGTTTCAAAGGCTTTATTAGAATTTGCATATTCTAAAATTGACAATGGCAATAGCTATAATATTGAAAATAGTTTAGAAGAATTTTCTAAGTTTATTTTTCTCGAAAATTCTGAAAAATATTTAAAAGAATTAGAAAGAGTTAGTGTTAAGGATTGTTTTATCATTAGAAACGACTTAGTATCAAAAAATAAATTATTCGAAAATAAATTAATTGAGTTTTCTAATTCATTTTTAATTTTTTGTGATGAAAATAATATCAGTGCTAAGAATTTTTTTAGAGGAGGATTTTATAACTATTTTAAAAACTTAAAAAGTTTTAAAATTGATAAATTAATGCCCGGTAAAGATTTAGCAACTAGTATGAGTTCTGATCGATGGTATTCAAAAACTTTGGAAGATTTTGAAAAACAAAAAATTGACGATAATAAAGCTTATCTGACTAAAATTTATTCCGATGTTCTTTCTTTTATGGACGAGAATTATCAAGATTATGTTTTTCATAAATTATTGATAAAAAATATTTATTCAATTTCTATTTTTAATGAACTCAGCAAGGAATTAAACTTTTATAAGAAAGAAAATAATGTGCAACACATTTCAGAATTTAATAATTCGATTTCAAAAGTTGTTAGAAATGAACCTGTACCGTTTATTTACGAACGCTTAGGCGACAAGTATTTTCATTTTTTAATTGACGAGTTTCAAGATACTTCTGTTAAGCAATGGCATAATCTATTACCATTAGTAACAAACTCTCTTTCAATGGGAAATAAAAATTTAATTGTAGGAGATGCAAAACAATCTATATATAGATGGAGAGGAGGCGAGGTAGAGCAATTTTTAAAACTACCACAGGAAGTTTTTCAGAATGAATTATTGCCAAATAGTGATGATGTTTGTTCAGCAATTTTAAGAAATGCTCATGAAGAAAAGTTGGAATACAATTGGAGGAGTGGTAAACAAATAGTTGATTTTAACAATCGTTTTTTTGCTAAAATGAAAGAGTTAATTTCTGAAAGTTATAAGGATATTTATGAGAGTCATGAACAAATACCCATGAATGATGAAAATGGATTTGTTCAAATTAGTTTTAGCCCAAAAAAAAAAGACTCTAAAAATGAGATATTAAAAAAACTTGTAGCTAAAATTAATGAACTTAAATCTTTAGGTCATAGTTATAATGAAATGGCTATTTTGTGTAGAACAACTAAAGAATCTGTTTTAGTTGCCAAATCATTAACAATTAACGACATTAAGGTGATTTCTGATGAAGCATTATTGTTGAAAAACTCGCAAGAAGTATCATTTTTGGTCAGTTTTCTTCATTTTTTGCAAGATAAAAGCGATATTATTGCAAAAACTAAGATAGTTACATTTTTATGTAAAAATGATTCTGAAGCTAATCAACATAAAATTTTAACTTCTCTTTCATCAAATAATGAATCTTTATTTACTCAGCTTCTACTTAATAATAGCAAATTATTAAATTTAGAACTAATTAAAAATTTACCCCTATATGATTTAGTAGAACATATCGGGTTTTGTTTTTATTTAAGTTCATCAAATATTTTTATACAGTCTTTTTTAGATGTTATTCTAAAATTTACTTCAAAATCAGAAAACGATATTGGAGAGTTTTTAAGTTGGTGGTCTGAAAATAAGCTCAAACAAGCTATTGAAATTTCACAAGATTCTGAAGCTGTTAAGATTATGACTGTTCATAAATCTAAAGGATTAGAGTTCCCAATTGTATTTATTCCATTTAATTGGCAAATTGGCAAACAAAATAAGGAGCTGTGGGTAGAAACTCCTAATACTTCTTCAAAGCTTAAAGTTGCATTGATTAGCAATAGCAAGATTTTAGATAATACAAATTTTTCTGTTGTTCGAGAATATGAAAATAATATGTCTTTATTAGATGATATTAATGTTTTGTATGTAGCAATGACAAGAGCTAAAAATCAGCTTTATTTATTTCTAGATCAATCAAGTGGAGAGGCGAATAAGTACAATACATTAAGTAAACTTTTTGACTATTTTTTTAGAGGGTCAACCATAACTGATATTTATCAAGAAGGAGAAAACCCAACACAAACTGTACCCTTAAAAAAAGAGAATAAAAAACCGTATAGATTGTCTTATAATTCTACAAGTAACTGGAGAGAGGTTGTTCATTTGAAAAATTCATCTAATAAATTGTGGGATTTCGCAGTTGATAGAAAAGAATGGGGTACACAACTTCATTTTTGGTTGTCAAAAATTCATTATCACAACCAACTTGATGGTGTATTTAACGACTTATTAAATGACAATACTGTAAGTATAGGAATTAAAAATAAATTGATAAATAGGATAAATCAAGTATTTAAGAATGAAGATCTTAAAACTTTTTTCACTAAAGATTGTGTAGTTAAAACGGAAACGGAAATATTATTACCAAACGGAGAAACTTATATCCCAGATAGAGTTATAATTAAAGACAATACTATTAATGTGATCGATTATAAAACTGGTTCTATTCTTAAAATAGAATCTCACAAAGAACAATTATATAATTACGCTTCAATACTAAAAATGATGGGTTATGTTAATATTAAATTGTTTCTTGTTTATATTGATGAAGATATTCAAATAGTAAAGTTATGATTCCTTATTTATCTAAAATAGCAGATGAATTAGTGAATTCCCATTACAACGAAATGGAGAATTTTACTATTGTATTACCCTCAAAAAGAGCAATTGTATTTTTTAAGCATTATTTGTCTCAAAAAATAAATAATCCGGTTTGGTTGCCTAAAATATTTTCGATTGAAGATTTTATCTTTGATTTATCAGGCCTTAAACCACTTGATAATTTAAGCCTACAAATAAAACTGTACGAAGTTTGTAGTCAACAACCTATAGATGATGAGCCAGAAGCAATAGAAAGTTTTTTGCAATGGAGTCAAACCTTATTATATGATTTTAATGAAATAGACAGAAATTTAGTTGATGCAAAAAGTATATACAAAGGACTCTCAAATATTAAGAGTATGGACTCGTGGACTGTTGACGATTCTGATCTATCGGAATTTCAATTACAATATTTGAAATTTTTTGACCATTTTTATAGTTGGTATTGTTCTTTTGAAAAATCTCTCCTAGATCAAGGCTTTGCCTATCAAGGTTTAGCTTATAGAGTTGCCGCAAAAAATATTCAAATTAAAGGGCAATCCTTAAATAATATATGGTTTGTTGGTCTTAATGCTATGACTAAAGCTGAAAATAAGATTATAGATTTTTTTCAAAAAAATAATAAATCTAAGTTGTTTTTTGATGGCGATGCCCATTATGTTGAGGACGTTAATCATGAAGCTGGTTATTTTATAAGACAACATATCCAGAAATGGGGATCGATTGAATTAAGTCATTTTTTTGAACAAAAGAAAAATATAGAAATTATAGGATGTTCTGGCAATATTGCGCAAAGTAAAGTTGCAGGAGACATACTAAGCAAAGTGAAAGATAAAAACTTTAACCAAACAGCGGTTGTTTTAGCGGATGAAAATTTACTTTTTCCAATTCTAAACAATATTTCTGATAATATCACAGCTCTTAATATTACAATGGGAGCTCCACTGAAATCTGCTCCGCTTTATAACTTCATTTCTTTAATTTTCAACACACACCTAAATAGAGAAAAATACAATAAAGAAGGTTTTTATTATAAAGATTTAACAACACTTTTCGGACACAAAGACTTTATAAGCTTATTAGATTCTAATAAAAGTAATTCTCTTTTAAAGAATTTACTTGAAAAAAATAAAGTGTTCTACGACAAAAAAGAGATACTTGAAATCTTTGAAAAATCTGAGATTTCATCTTGTAATAATTTAAGTTATCTTTTTGATTTTTGGCTTAAACCAGAAGTTATTATTGATAACTGTAAAAAGACCTTAGAGATGTTAAAAGATAAGGTTTTGACAAAAAAAGCTTCTGTAGAATCAGAAGTTTTATTCGTACTATTTCAGAATTTTCAAGTTTTAGAAAATCACATTCATAATTCTAAATTTCTAGAAGATTTAGATTTAAGTACCATATTTTCAATTTTCACACAACTAATTTCAAGAGAATCAATTCCTTTTAAGGGAGAACCATTAGACGGTTTACAGCTTATGGGTGTTTTGGAAACAAGAACGCTAGACTTTAAAAATGTAATTGTTTTGAGTGTAAATGAGGATAAACTCCCAATGGGAAAATCTTCAAATTCTTTTCTTCCTTACGATTTGAAAAAGCATTTTAAAATGACTACTCATCAAGAACGAGATGCAATTTTTTCTTATCACTTTTATAGATTATTACAAAGGTCAGAGAATGCTTTTTTAATTTATAATACTCAAAGTGATGCTTTAGGTTCTGGAGAAAAAAGTAGATTTATCCTGCAAGTTGAAAATGAATTAAGCAAACTCAATATAAAAAATTCAATTTTGGAGGTCGAAAATCTTCAAGATTCTCCATTAAATTTTGCAATAGAGGTTTGTAAAACACCACAAATTTTGCAGAAAATTGATCAATGGTTTACACGAGGAGTTTCTTCGACTTCCTTAACAACCTATTTAGATTGTAGACTCAAGTTTTATTTTCAATATATAGCAAGAATAAGAAAAGAAAGAACCATTGATGAATTTATAGAATCAGATGTGTTCGGGACTATAATTCATGATTCTCTTGAGTTTTCATTTAAGTCATTTTTACAAAAAGACTTGACAGAAGATGCTTTGTCAGATATAAAAAAAATAGCTTTGAAAAAGGCGAAACAAGATTTTGAAGATAAATTTGGTAGTAGAATAGAAACAGGTAAAAATCATTTGGTATGGATGGTTGCGAATAGAATGATAAATGATTTTTTTGATTATGAAAAAAAGGGGATTCAAAAAATTAAATCTTATCAGGTTTTAGAGTTAGAGCAAAAATATAGTCATGAATTAAAAATTGATAATTTTAAAATTAATTTACTTGGAAAAATAGATCGATTAGATAGGGTAGAAGATCAATTACGTGTTGTTGATTATAAGTCTGGATTTGTCGAAAGTAAGGATGTCAGTTTTACGATGTCAGATTTAATAGAAAAAAAGAATTCGTCTAAGGCTTTTCAACTGATGATGTACTCTTATTTATTTTCTAAAAGTAAAGGAGTTACTAATTTCATTTCGGGCAATTATTCTTTTAAAAATAATAAGGCTGGATTTATCCCTTTAAAAATTGACAAAACAAAAGTTCCATTAACTATTACAAATGCTGAATTAGATAGTTTTGAAAAACAGTTAATTTTATTATTGAGAGAAATAAAGGGAGAGTTAGATGTTTTTCATCAAACAGATAACCAAGATGTTTGTAAGTGGTGCGATTTTAAAACTGTTTGTAATAGAGACTAAAAAAAACCTCGCTTAGAATAAAGCGAGGTTTTGTAGCCCATAGGAGAATCGAACTCCTGTTTCCAGGATGAAAACCTGGCGTCCTAACCACTAGACGAATGGGCCGGGCTCAAAATTTTAGCGTTGCAAATATAATATCTTTTATAATTTATCAAAATGCTATTTTCAAAAAAAAATTATTTTTCGTTTGAAAATTTATAACCTAGTTTTTTAGATGTTTTCAGCTTCATTTCATTATTTATTTTAATAATTTGATGTAAATTAACAACATGAACATCATCAAATGGAGGAGTTAATAATTCAAAGTCAATTGAAAATAATATGAGTTGACTTATAATTTCGTTTAAAAAGTCATTATTAATTTTAGTTTCATTGAAGTCAGATAAGTCATTACTCACACTTGCTTTACTTTCTACAAAAAAGTTATGATTTCGATTTACGAATATCCTTGAAACCAAAAAGCCAACATCATTTAATCTATTATATTTAAAACTATCATTCAGAAAATTATAAACGTTAATCACCCCACAATATGCGTTTAAGTTATTTTCTTTCACAATAGGGTTTTTCCAAATATTATGTTTATGATCAAAGGTGAAGGTGTTTGAATGCATATTAAAGACTAGAACATCACCAGAAAATTGCAGCTTAAACTCATATTCTCCATTTTCTATTAATGATATAGAAACATTATTGTTTTTAAGTTGTAGATCTTTATTTAGTTCGTTTACTATCTGTAATGAACACTCTTTGAGATTTTGAAAAACTTCTTTTGTTGTTGAATGTACTTTCTGTTTTGTTACAGATTTAACAGCTAATTTTTCTAAAATTTCTTTTTTCTTCATTTAATAAGATTTTGCAAATATTACCCTTTGTTTAGATGGTTTGCCACTGTAAATACATTTACCGCTTTCCAATGAATTATTTATCGGAATACAACGAATAGTTGCTTTTGTTTCCTCTTTTATTTTTTGCTCTGATTCTGATGAACCATCCCAATGGGCATATACAAATCCTGAATCATTTGATATTAGTTCTTTAAATTCAGTGTAGGTATCTGCTTTATGGGTGTTTTCTTCTCTAAACTGCTGTGCTTTATTCAATAGGTTTTCCTGAATTTCATCTAGCAGGTTTAATACAGTATACCCTATATTTTTGTTGTCTACAATTTGTTTACTTAACAAATCTCTTCGGGCTAACTCGACAGTATTGTTTTCTAAATCTCTTGGTCCTAAAGCTATTCTTAATGGTACCCCTTTAAATTCGTATTCTGCAAACTTATATCCAGGCTTGAGTGTATCTCTATTGTCAAATTTAACACTAATACCTATTCTTTCTAATTCTGCTTTAATTTCTTTTGCTTTTTCACTGATTGCATTTAATTGGTCTTCATTTTTGTAAATAGGTACAATTACAACTTGGAATGGAGCTAATTTTGGAGGAAGAACAAGTCCGTTATCGTCAGAGTGAGTCATGATTAAAGCTCCCATAAGTCTGGTAGATACTCCCCATGATGAAGCCCAAACATATTCTTGTTTCCCTTCTTTACTTGTAAACTTAACATCAAAAGCTTTGGCAAAATTTTGTCCTAAAAAGTGCGATGTTCCAGCTTGTAAAGCTTTTCCATCCTGCATTAATGCTTCTATGCAGTATGTTTCTTCAGCTCCTGCAAATCTTTCTTTTTCGCTTTTTAATCCTTTGATAACTGGCATTGCCATAAATTTTTCAGCAAAATCAGAATATACATTTATCATTTGTTCTGTTTCATCAATTGCTTCTTGCTTATTAGCATGGGCAGTATGGCCTTCTTGCCATAAAAATTCGGCAGTTCTCAGAAAAAGTCTAGTTCTCATTTCCCATCTGACAACATTTGCCCATTGATTTACAAGAATTGGTAAATCTCTATATGATTGAATCCAGCCTCTGTATGTATCCCATATTATTGTTTCCGATGTAGGCCTTACAATTAATTCTTCTTCTAGTTTAGCATCAGGATCAACAACTACACCTTTGCCATCTTCGCTATTTTTTAATCTGTAATGGGTAACTACTGCACATTCTTTAGCAAAACCTTCTACATGTTGTGCTTCTTTACTTAAATAAGATTTTGGGATAAATAAAGGAAAGTATGCGTTTGAATGCCCTGTTTCTTTAAACATTTTGTCGAGCTGTTGTTGCATTTTTTCCCATATAGCAAAACCATATGGCTTTATTACCATGCAACCTCTAACTCCAGAATTTTCTGCTAAATCTGCTTTAGTTACTAATTCATTATACCATTTTGAATAATCTTCAGCTCTTGTGGTGAAATTCTTTGCCATTCTTAAATATTTATTCTTTTTTATGTAATTTAGTACAACTAATTTACGTTGTAAACAAAACTAAGCTTTTTATGTCTAATTCTTTTGTTTTAGATTTTACAAATTAATATCATTACTATGAAAAATGCATTTATTATTTCACTTTTCTTTTTAACATCTTGTATAACTATTAATACTACATCTACAGGATTTAAAGACGAAATTTATTATTCTGAAGATGATTATATTTCGAATGAAAATGACCAAACAAATATTGTTTCTGAGCAAGACTTAAATCAAACGGAAGATGAATCAGAAGAAGTTTATGTAGATGAATATTCAAGTGATGATTATTATGATTATGGCTATTCATCAAGGATTAGAAGATTTCATAATCCTTATTTTGGTTTTGGTTACTATAATAATTATTATACGAATTCATATTGGTACGACTATAATCCCTACAATTATGGAGTAAGTATTTACTATGGATATAGTTTTTGGCATCCACATCATTACCATCCTTACGGATACCACCATCATTATTCTGGTTTTCATGATTATTATTATTACAATTCTTATTATGCAGGTTTGACTTATCCGACTTATTTTAATTCATATGATAATAATAGTGTTTATTACGGCGTAAGGCAGAATTATAATATCCAAAAAACTCCGGATAGTTTTGCCAATAGGTTTATAAATGAAAAGTTAAAAAACCCAGTAATAAATAAGCCTCAGTTAAATAAAAAACCAAAATTACCGTCAAGTATTAATTCTAGACCACAAAATAATTTAAACACAAATTCAAACATAAATTATAGTAAGCCCTCTAAACCACAGAATAATATCAACCAAAATTCGATTAATAAAAAACCATTAAATACTAAACCGATCTATAATTCCAAACCGATTTATAATTCTAAGCCAAGCCAAACTACTAAGCCTAGCAACAATTACAAGAAGCCGGTTTACAACAAACCAATTAGAAATAATAGTTTTAAATCTCCTAGTGTTAGACCATCTAATTCACGTGGACCTTCAAGAACGAGTACACCAAGACCAAGATAAATATTATGAAAAATCAATTATTTATAAGTTTAGCCGCTTTATTATTCGCTACCCAAGTTTCGTCACAATCTTATTTAGACGCTCAATTATTTTCAGAAACTGATCTTGTTGGTAGTGCACGAACTGCTTCTATGGCTGGAGCTTTTGGAGCACTAGGTGCAGATATTTCTACATTTAGCTCTAACCCTGCAGGATTAGGTTTGTATCAGTCAGTTGATTTTTCCTTTACTCTTGATATGGGTGCAACCGATAGGACTTCGTATTACCGTGGAAATAAATTTACTTACAGATTGTTAGATTTTAACTTAAGCTCACTAGGAATAGCTTTTCCTGTTAAAAACGATCCTGATAGCGATTGGAAAAGACAAAACTTCGGTTTTGCATATAACAAAACAAAAGACTTTAGGTCTCACACATTAATCAGCGGAACAGATCCTAATAGTTCTTTAGTTGATGTCTTTTACGATAATGCCCAAGGAAATTCTCTATCTGAATTAAATAGCTTCTTTGAACTTTCTGCTTTTGACACTGATTTAATTGATTTAGAAGTAGACTCTAATGGTTTTATTGATAATGGGCAATATTTTAGAGAAGTTAATAGTGGTCAAAGTCAAATCAAGGAAATTATTACTGATGGTGAAATGGGAGAATTGGTATTTAGTTATGCTGGTTCTTTTCAAGAGAAATTATATGTAGGTTCTTCTCTTACAGTAAACACAATCGAATACATTAGAAGAAGTGTTTACTCTGAAAATAAATTTGAGGATACTTTATCTACCGTACAATCTTTTGACTTTTACGAAAATCAATACACAACAGGAACTGGTGTTGGTTTAAAGCTTGGAGCAATTTATAAGGCCAATAAAAATTTAAGATTAGGATTAGCTTGGCATTCTCCTTCAGTTATTTCCTTAAATGATGAATACAATACAAGTTTAGATGTGAATCATACTTATTTGGATACAAACTATTCCTATTCTAAAACATCCCCTTATGGAGTTTATGATTATAAAATTACAACACCTTCTAAATTGATGTTAAGCGGAGCTCTTGTGTTAAACAAAAACTTTGTATTAAGCGCTGATTTCGAATTAATAGATTATTCAGAAGCTCGTTTAAATGGTCAAATGGGTGATGAGCAATATTTCGAGGTACAAAATGATATTATTCAAAATAGGTATAGTGAAGTATCTAATATTAAACTTGGGGCAGAATTAAATCTTTCATCATTTTTATTAAGAGCTGGCTATGCAACTTTTGGAAATCCTTTAGCTGGAGATTTATTATCTGATGACCCAACTGCTAGTGTTTATAGTAATGAGAGAGAAAAATACTCTTTTGGTTTCGGAAAGCGTAACAAGTTTAGCTATATAGATTTTGCCTTTGTGTTTTCTGAAGGTTCTCACACTACGTGGTTGTATAACGCAAATTATACACCTCCAATAAAAGTAGTTGACACGAATTATAGTATGTTGTTGACTATGGGTTGGAAATTTTAAGATTATTCAAACCAGCTTTTGCTTTTTGTTCTAAACTTTGTTCATATTCGTGATCCTTTAGCTCGATGCATTTTTGAAAATATTCCTTTGATTTAGAATAATTCTCTTTTTCAAAGAAAATATAAGCCAAGTTTAATGCAGATTTAGCTGAATAATAATATTTTTTAGATTTTCCCAATTTGTAAGTTAATTCAAATTTTTCAATTGCTTTTTCGGTTTGCTTAAGTTTAAAATAATTGACTGCTTCTCGATAGGATGACTCTAAAAATAAATCTGATTTTTCATCGTACTTATTTGATTTAAGCGTAGTTAGCGATTTAGTGTAAAAACCTCCATCAAATAATAGTCTCGCTTTCAAAAGACTTGTGTTGGGTATTGTTTTGTCTGAAAAAAAGTTTTGAGCTTCTTTATCTGAACCAACTAAAGATGAACCAAATAAATCAATTTTGTTTTGATATATTTTGAAGAGAGAGGAGTCATTTTCAAAAAGTGCAATCCAACTCAAATACATGTATGATGATTTCACATAATTTTCTCCTTTAAAGTTATTTATATAGAAGGAAAAATGATTTTTTGCACTAAAATCAAGTTTATTTAGTTTTTCCTTTCCTATTAGAAAATCTAAATAATAGAATGGATAAGCATTTTTATATTTTTTTCTATTTTCTAAAACTGAAAGTGCTAGCTGATTTTGACCTAACTTATTAGCTAACCTATTGCATGCGAAATTTAAAATTTGAAGAGGACTATCTTTAATGTCATTTATAATAAGTTGTAATTCAGACTCATTATTTTGAAGATTCATTTTTAGGAACGAATAATAAAAATAGGTTTCATCAATTAGATAATTAAACTTATTATCAGTTTTTAATACTTTAATAATTTCTTTTAAGCTTTTAATACCATTACTTACAGAGCCGTTCATATTTGCGAGCGATAATATCCAATCATATTTTTCTGGAATTGAGCCAATTATAGTTTCTAAAACAGCAAAACTTTTGTTGTTTGGTATAAAATCAGGGTAATTGTTTTTGTTTTTTAAAAGTAATCTATATGCTTTGTTGATTTCGAAAGATGCCTTAAGATAATCGCCAAATTTCAGTCTATTAGCAGCTGTCTGAATATACATTTCTGCTAAACAATAGTTGTGCCATTTAGAGTTGTTTTCTTGTGCTGAGACGGAAGAAATTCTATACTCAATAATTTCAATATTTTTTAAATAGTCCGATTTTTCTTCACCAATTTGGATTTTAAAAAAATCGATATAATTTTCTAATAAAAAGACAATTTTATTTGATGGATTTTCTTTTTTTTCGTTGCTTATAATTTTGTTTGCTAAATCAAATTCTAGATTTATAATTTTTTTATAAGCTAAATCACAATTAGTGTTCCACTCAAAATTTGAATAGGAATTGTAAGATTGAAAAATAAAAATAAGTAAGAGTAAAAATCGCATAAAAAAAGAGGGATTTTAAAATAAAAACCCCTCAAAAATATAAGTTATTTGTTAATTAAACTTGCTCTTCAGCAAATAAATTAGCATCAATTAGTATTCTTCCACAATGTTCGCAAACTATAATTTTTTTGTGAGCTTTAACATCAAGCTGTCTTTGTGGTGGTATTTTACTAAAACATCCTCCACATGCATCTCTTTCTACAGAAACAACCGCGAGTCCATTTTTAGAATTATTTCTAATTCTTGTGTATGCAGTTAAAAGTCTATCATCAACAATTTTTTGAGCTTTTAATGATTTTTTAATTAAAACATCCTCCTCTTTTTGGGTTTCAGAAATTATTGTGTCAAGCTCTGTTTTCTTTTCAGTAAAAATTGACTTCTTTTCATCTATAGACTCTAAAATAGCATCCTTAACTACAGAATGTTGGGAGCTTTTAGCTTCTGATTCTCTAATTTTTTTCTCTGCTAATTCAATTTCTAAATTTTGAAATTCAATCTCTTTATTTAAAGAGTCATACTCTCTATTGTTCTTTATAGAGTCTAATTGCTTTGTATATTTCTTTACAAGCACATTAGCTTCTTCAATCTTGTTCTTTCTTTTAGAAACTAAGGTTTCTTGAGTATCTAATTCGCCTTGAATTTTTTCTAATCTAGTTTCTAGACCTAAAACCTCGTCTTCTAAATCTTGAACTTCTAAAGGTAATTCCCCTCTTACGGTTCTAATTTTATCTATTTCAGAGTCTACTACTTGTAGTTGATGTAATGCAGCTAATTTTTCTTCTATTGAAAATTCAGTACTTGTTTTTTTCTTTGCCATATTTACTATGAGTAATGAATGGGGTTTGTGTTTATGTCTGATAAATGGGTCGCAAATTTAGTAAAATTTTCTTTAAGAATGTCTGCTAAAAGTATAGAAGTATATTGTTCGCTTTCATAATGGCCAATATCTGCAATAATTATATCGTTTTCAGCATCGAAGAATTCATGATATTTAAAGTCTGCACTAATAAAAATGTCAGCTTTAATTCTTCTAGCATTTTTGAGTAAAAAGCTTCCAGATCCACCACAAAAAGCAACTGTTTTAATTAGCTTATTGTTTAGTTTAGTGTGTCTTACGCAATTTGTATTCATTTTTTCTTTTAGAAAAGTAATAAAATCTTCAGCGTTCATTTCGTTTTCTAAATGCCCATACATTCCTGAACCAATATTTTGATGGTAATTTTCTAAAGTAACAATATCAAAAGAAACCTCTTCATAAGGATGGACTGAGACTAATTTGTTAATTATATCCGTTTTCTTATCTATAGGAAAAATAACTTCAATTTTTATTTCAGTTTGATTTTGAGCTTTATTTTTTTCTCCAATTACAGGCTTACTACTTTCATTTCCTTTAAATGTTCCTTGACCAACAGTATTAAAACTACATTCATCATAATTACCAATATTACCTGCGCCAGCATCAAAAAGTGATTTTCTTACAATATCAGCATGTTCTAAAGGTGTATGAACACTAAGTTTATTTATCACATGTTTTTTAGGTGCTAATATTTGACAATTTGATAAATTTAAAACTTCTCCAATTTTTTTGTTTACGCCTAAATAATGGTTGTCAAGATTTGTATGAATAGCGTATATAGAAATATTATTTACTATCGCTCTTCTTATAATTTTTTCAGTAAAATTAGATTCGATTATTTTTTTAACTCCTTTAAATATTAAAGGATGATGACAAATAATAATTTCACATTTCTTTTTAATTGCCTCATTTACAACTTCAATAGTGCAGTCTAAGGAAATAAGAGCATTAGAAACAGATTGATTATAATCTCCAACAAGCAATCCACAGTTATCGTAATCTTCCTTATATATTAAAGGATATCTTTTTTCTAAAAAGTTGCTAATATCTTTTACTTTCATTTTATTTAAATTATATTTCAAAAATAATCTAAATATTATTATATTTGGTTAAACTTATTTTCGCCCTTAGTTAATGATTTGGTTAAAACTTCTTTTACTTCCATTCTTTTTCTTGTATTCGATTTTTATTCGATTAAGAAATAAATTTTTTGATATTGGTATTTTTAAATCTAAGAAATTTAATATTCCCATAATTTCTGTTGGAAATATGTGTGTTGGTGGTAGCGGAAAAACACCTCATGTTGAGTATCTCATAAGATTAATTGATGAATCAAAAAAAGTTTCAGTTCTTAGTAGGGGATATGGACGAAAAAGCAAAGGGTTTATAAACGTCAATTCCAATTCAACTTCAGATTTAGTTGGTGATGAACCTCTCCAAATGGCATCAAAATATCCAAATATTTGTGTAGCTGTTTGTGAAAAAAGAGTCTTAGGAATTATGAATCTTCTCAAACAAAAGGTAAATTTAATATTATTAGATGATGCTTTTCAACATAGGTGGGTTGAGCCAGGTTTAAATATTTTACTAACTAAGTACGACAACTTATTCATAAATGATACTTTAATGCCTCTCGGAAGTTTGAGAGAGCACAAAAAAGGCTACTCTAGGGCAAATATCATTGTTGTAACCGATACCCCTAAACCTTTACTCCCATTAGACGAATATCGTTTGAGAGAGCAAATAGCTCCTGCTTTCGATCAAAAAGTATGTTTTTCTCATATCAATTATCTTAATCCCATATCAATTTTCAGCAATCAGAAAATTAATATGGTTAATAAAGAGATTCTATTAGTTACTGGAATTGGGAATCCTAGCAATCTACTCAATTATTTAGAAGAAAGTAATATTGAAATATCTAAACATTTAAAATTTAGAGATCATCATAATTTTAAAAACAAAGACATTAAAAAAATTATTACTTCATTTAATTCAATAAAATCAACAGAAAAGTTAATTTTAACGACTGAAAAAGATTCATATAGACTTTTAAAATTCGAAAATCAATTTGAAGGTATTTCAATTTGTTTTATTCCTATAGAAATTAAATTTCATGGGAAAAAGTCTGACTTTGATTCCTTAATTTTAAACTATGTTGAAAAAAATAGCTTTAACGAGTGATTTTGTAAAATCTAAAACTACAATTGAGCCAATTCTTGGTATTATTTTAGGCACTGGTCTTGGTGCAATTATTGATAAAATTGATATCCAAACTTCTGTAAATTACAATGACATCCCTGACTTCCCTGTTTCTACAGTCGAAGGTCACAAAGGGAGGTTTATATTCGGAAAGCTATCAGATAAACCTGTAGTAGTTATGCAAGGAAGGTTCCATTTTTATGAAGGATATTCCATGCAAGATGTTACTCTGCCTGTTAGAGTGATGAAACAACTTGGAGTCAAAACGCTTTTTATTTCTAATGCAAGCGGGGGAGTTAATCCTGCATATGAAGTAGGAGATTTAATGATTTTAAAAGACCACATTAACTTAATTCCTAACCCTCTGATTGGTAATAATTTAGATTCATTAGGTCCTAGATTTCCGGACATGAGCATTCCTTATGACCTACATTTAATTGAAAAAGGATTGAGTATTGCAAATGAAAAAAAATTTAAAACCCATTTAGGGGTTTATGCTGCTGTAACTGGTCCTACTTTAGAAACTCCAGCTGAGTATAATTTTTTGAGAATCATTGGTTCCGATACAATTGGTATGTCAACAGCTCCTGAAGTTATAGTTGCAAGACATATGGATTTAAAATGTTTTGCTATTTCAGTGATTACAGATTTAGGAGTCCCGGGAAAGATAAGGAAAGTTACTCACGAAGATATTCAGAAAGTTGCTGAAGAGGTCGAACCAAAACTTTCCTATATATTTGAAAAATTAGCTAAAGAAATAAATTAAATTATGAAGACTTTATTATTGTCATTTTTTTTAATGCCTTTTTTATTATTCTCTCAGAATAGTTTACATGCAAACTTGTTATTTAATTGGCAAGATTCTTCGCTTGTAGGGTCATCTGCTTTTGATAATGTTTACAACGAAGTTTGGGGTTTTGTGCAAAACGATAGAGAATTTGCTGTAATAGGTACTACACTAGGTTCTCATATTTTTGATGTTACTGATCCTATTAATTCAATTGAAGTAGCTACTATTGAAGGTAAGGTTCAAGGACCTCAAATTATCCATCGCGACTATCATGACTATAGAGGATATTTGTATATCGTTTGTGATGAAGGAGCCAGCTCTTTACAAATTGTAGATATTAAAAGTTTACCCGATACTGCAATTGTAGTTTACGATTCTAGTGAACTTTTTGAAAGAGCTCACAATATATTTATTGATACTTTAACTTCTAAAATGTATACATCTAACGGAACAATTTATTCGTTAGATAATCCTGAAGATCCTTATTTATTATATCAAAATTCTGTTTTAAATTCACACGACATGTATGTTGAGAACGATACAGCTTATATAAACTCTGGAAATAGCGGATTGGTAGTGGTAGATTTTAGCGAGACAACTTTAGAAAATCAAACTCATCAGGAATTAGGAAGTTTATTAACCTATCCAAAGCAAGGATACAACCATTCAGGATGGTTGACAGCAAATGGAGATTATTATATTATGGCTGACGAAACTTGGGGTTTAGATATGAAAATGTTAGATGTTAGTGATTTGTCTAATATAGAAGTAGTTTCTTTTATTAGCTCAGAAATTGACGAGAATTCCATCCCTCATAATCAAATAATTAATGGTGATTTTGTTTACACTGCATATTATCATGACGGACTTTATGTTCATAACATTTCTAATCCTTCAGCTCCTTATTTAGTAGCTTTTTATGATACCTTCGCTCCAGATCATCATGACAGCTATATGGGTGCCTGGGGAGTGTATCCATTTTTACCCTCGGGAAATATACTAGTTTCTGATATGCAGACTGGATTATATATTATTGATATCGATTACGAATCAGCAAGTATTGATAATCAAAAATTTGATGATTTGATTTTTTATCCTAATCCGACAAATGATTTCATTACTATAGATTTAGAAGAAAGCTTTAAATATGAGTTGTTTGATTTACAATCTAAAAATATTAGTTCAAAGGTGTCGCACTCAAATAATATTTTAGATTTTCGAAATTTAAATACAGGTATTTATCTATTAAAAATTATAACAGATAATAGGATTTACATTCAAAAATTGATTAAAAAATAAAAATGTTGTTTTTTATTTGAATAAAAGAAAAAGGATTGTAAATTTGCCACCACTTTAATAACAGTAATAAGATGAAAAGAACATTTCAACCATCAAATAGAAAAAGAAGAAATAAGCATGGTTTCCGTGAGCGTATGGAGTCTGCAAATGGTCGCAAAGTTTTAGCTAGTAGAAGAGCTAAGGGAAGAAAAAGATTAACAGTTTCGGACGAGCCTCGTCATAAACGTTAGTCGTTATCATATATTATTACTGGTGTTGCAATTGCAACACCTTTTTTTTGTCTAATTCTGTTAAAAAAACCTACTTTTTTGTTTAAAAGATTAACAGATATTAGTAATAAATCTAAGCTCATTTGAATTAAATTAGCAAACAAATAACAAGATATGTCAAAAGATACTTCAATAAAATCGGTACTTATAATAGGCAGTGGTCCTATTGTAATTGGACAAGCCTGCGAATTTGATTATTCTGGTTCTCAAGCCGCTAGATCTTTGCGAGAAGAAGGAATAGAAGTTTCTCTTATTAATTCTAATCCTGCAACAATTATGACTGACCCTGTTGTTGCTGATAATGTTTATTTAAAACCACTAAATGTAGAATCATTAGAAGAAATTTTAATGGAAAGAGATATTGATGTAGTGCTACCAACAATGGGTGGGCAAACTGCATTAAATCTTTGTATTGAAGCCGACGAAAAAGGTTTGTGGGAAAAGTATGGAGTTAGAATTATAGGAGTTGATATAGACGCTATTAATATTACTGAAGATAGAGATCAATTTAAGAAGTTAATGAGTAAAATTGGTATAGATTGTGCTCCATCCGAAACAGCTACTTCATATCTCAAAGGAAAAGAAATCGCTCAAAAATTTGGCTTTCCTTTATGTATTAGGCCTTCTTTTACTCTAGGAGGAAGTGGAGCTTCTTTTGTTCACAGTGCTGATAATTTTGATGAGCTTTTAAAAAGAGGAATGGAGTCTTCCCCTATACACGAAGTTTTAATTGATAAAGCTTTACTAGGTTGGAAAGAGTACGAGTTAGAGCTTTTGCGAGACAAAAATGACAATGTAATTATTATATGTTCTATTGAAAATATGGACCCAATGGGTATCCATACTGGCGACTCTATTACAGTAGCTCCTGCTATGACTCTTTCAGATACAACCTACCAAAGAATGCGTGATATGGCTATCAAAATGATGAGAG
>JBELHW010000085.1:0-5215 GCA_042091225.1 Cryomorphaceae bacterium
AATTAATTCAAATTACAGTTTCTCATAGAGATAGTGATTTGACTAATCAGGCGGCTAGAGACTTAGCCATTGCATTAAAAAAATCGTTTGGTCAAAATGTCTTGGGCCCAGAATATCCTGTTGTTTCAAGAGTTAAAAATAAATATCTTAAAAATATTCTCTTAAAAATAGATAGTGCTAAATCCAGCACTAAAGTGAAAATTCATCTTTTAGATTTAGTAAAGTGGCTAAAACAACAACATAAGTCGGTTAAAGTAACTATTGATGTTGATCCAATTTAGGAGTTTAAACAAGCTTCCCAAATAGAGTCTTTGATTGGAGGAGGAGCAATAATTTCTATTTTTTCTTTTTTAACAGGGTGTATAAATTCTATTTTTCTAGCATGTAAATGTATGCTGGCATTAGAGTTTGTTCTTTTAGAACCATACTTAATATCTCCTTTTATAGGGCAGCCAATTGCAGATAATTGAACTCTGATTTGATGGTGTCTTCCTGTTTTTGGTTTTACTTCAAGCAAGTAAAAAGAATTAAGTTTTTTAATTGTTTTATAATCTAGTTCTGACCTTAATGCACCATTTTCTTCTCTTTTAAAAGCAAAAGATTTATTTTTTTGTTGGTTCTTTTTAAGAAAATGGACTAATTTATTGTCCAGTTGTTCTGGCTCATTTTTAACAACCGCCCAGTATGTTTTTTTTATTGATCTTTCTTGAAACAACTTGTTCAATCTGGAAAGCGCTTTACTAGTTTTTGCAAATAAGATAACTCCACTTACGGGTCTATCTATTCGATGAACTACTCCAAGAAACACGTCTCCTGGCTTATTGTATTTTTTTTTGATATATGCTTTTACAAAATCTCCTAGAGGTTTGTCTCTTGTTTTATCCCCTTGAACAATATCTGATGGATTTTTATTTATTGCAATAATATGATTATCCTCGTATAGGACATTTACCATTAGTACTGTTCTTTATCATTAGGGAAATCAACTGATTTTACATCATCAACGTAACTTTCCACAGCAGATTTTATATCTTCAAACAGATTTAAATAGCGGCGTAAAAATCTCGGGCTAAATTCGTGTGTCATACCAATCATATCATGTAAGACTAAAACTTGTCCATCCACATTTTTACCAGCTCCTATTCCGATCACTGGGATACTTATTGATTGGGCTACTTTTTTTGCTAATTCTGAAGGAATCTTTTCTAGAACGATAGCAAAACATCCGGTTTTTTCCAGAAGTAGAGCGTCATCAATTAGTTTTTGAGCTTCCTCTTCTTGTTTTGCTCTGACTGTGTAAGTGCCAAATTTATAAATGGATTGTGGCGTAAGACCAAGATGACCCATAACAGGAATACCTGCAGTCAAAATTCTTTGTATGGATTCAATAATTTCTTGACCACCTTCTAATTTAACAGAATGAGCCCCAGATTCTTTCATGATTCTAATAGCCGAGCTTAATGCTTCTTTTGAGTTTCCTTGATAGGTGCCGAAGGGCATATCAGCAACAATAAGTGCTCTATCTACAGCTCTAACCACCGAAGATGCATGGTATATCATTTCATCTAATGTAATAGGTAGCGTAGTTTCATGACCAGCCATTACATTTGATGCAGAGTCACCTACTAAAATTACATCAATTCCACCTTTATCTACAATTTTTGCTAAAGTATAATCGTATGCTGTTAGCATAGATATTTTTTCACCATTCATTTTCATTTCTTTTAAAGAATGAGTGGTGATTTTTTTATATTCTTTTTTGTGTACAGACATAATTAAAACTTAACAATAAATGCATTTTTAAAGCCAAGTCCGTTTACTTTTAAAAGGTAATTTCTGGCGTTACTATAACTTTCAAATCTTCCACTTAAGTAAACAAACTGATTATTTTCAGTATCTATTTTTGTTAAATCATCCAGACCGTCCACATCAATTTCTTCATCAAAGATTCCTAATTGAATTTTATAAATTGTTCCTGTTTTGTTAACTGCATCTAAATTTAATTCCGACTGATAATCCAAAATTTCTTTCTGAAACTTTTTACTCTTCTCTAATTCGTATCTGTAAGATTCGGCAAATTGAGCTGCAATTAATTTTTGCTCGTCGAGTTGTGACCCAAGTCTTGTAACTTCCGTCTTATTTTTTTCTAACTCATTCAAGTTTTCCTGATTGCTATTTTTAAGGGTAGCAAATTTTTCTTGTAATTCGTACAATTCTTTTTCTTTAGCTAACAAAGAGGTGTAACTTATAAATAAGGAATTTAAAGAATCATTAATAGATTTGTTTTTTGTGTTTAGTTGAGAGATAACATTACTATTTTTAGAGTTATCCGATTTAGATTTTTGAAGTTTGGTAGTTAGATTTTTTGATTTATTTTCTTCTTCCTTTAAACTTTTTTCGCTTTGAGATAAATTCTTAACAAGAGTAGAATTCTTTTTTGTTAAATCGCTAGATTTTGAGTTTGCACTTTCTAAGCTTTCATAAAGCTTGTCTTTACTATCATTAAGGCTAGTTATTTGATTTTTTAGTTTAGAGTTTTTAGACTTAATCTTTTTGTTTTCTTCGTCTTGACTTATAATTGCTTTATTGAGTTTCTTTTTTTCTTCTTTGATTTTTGTCAATTCGCTTTTTAAAGATGTTAATTGAGTTTCTAAAGAATTATTTTGGTCATTCAAAATAACTAAATCAGAGTTGGCTTTTTCTAATTGCGAATTTTGATTTGCTATTTTCTTGTTTAAAGCTAATGACTCTTTTTCTAAATTAGTTTTAGATGTTTTCAATTCTGAGTTAGTATTTTTTATATTTTCAATACTTACATTTAAATTTTTAAGCTTTGAATCTAGTTCTGAAACATTAATAGTTTTTTTGTTTAATTCCGATGTTGAGTTAGATAAATTAGTTTGAAGAGTGCTTAACTCAATTATTTTTGAATCTAACTGTTTGGTTAAATCTTTATTTTTTTGTTTTAAATTAGCAGTGCTTTTTTCATAGCTAAGCAATGCAGACTTAAACTCTTCGGCTTCGGAAGTAATATTATTTTTTGCTTTTTCACTTTCTTTTATTGCGTTTTCTAGAGAAACTATTTTGCTTTCTAGATTATCATTTTTTGTACTAAGATTTGAAATGTCTTTATTTTTGTCGTCCAATTCAATTGAGATAGTGTTCTTTTCTTTTTTCAGTTGATCTAACAAAGTTTGATTTGTTTCAGTATCTTTTTGAAGAGAAATAATTTCATTTTCTAATTCGAGAATTTTGTCATTTGCATTATTAAAGGCTGTAGTTGTAACTTTTCCACCTTCTTTGTGTACATGAACGTAATCTACTCTAGCTTGACTTTGAGCTCCTATTAAAAAACCAAAACGACCAGTAGTATATTCTGGAGATTCGAATGTGTTTATATATTTAAAATTAAAGTATATATCATACCTTCCTTCAACACACAATATATCAACGTAGTTAAATTCGCCATTGACCTTTAAGTTATTATCGCCAACCCATCCGTCATTTTCTCTATTTCCGCTTAGGTATTTACTTTTTCCATCGTTTATTTGCCTAACTCTATATTCTTTGTTTGAGTTAAACTCTACTGAAACTAATCCATTTCCGTCTAATTGTGTGTTTAATAAAACTCCAACGTAAGTGTTTTTTGAGCCGTTAGAAATTAGTTTTATAGAAGTTTTTAACTTGTAATTTTCTTCACTAAATGGAATGGAAGAGAAAATAGTGAAATCAGATACCTTATTATTTCTACTCATAAATAAATCTCCATCGTCAACAACAAAATAGTTGTCAGATGATTTTTGATAAATAAATTGTGGCGTATTAGAGCTGAAATTTTCAATAAAAACTTCCGTATTGTAGTTAGTGAGGGAGATTTGTTGTCCTATTGCAACTATTGAAAAAGTAAGGCTTGTAAGTAGTAAAAAATATTTTTTCATCTTCTAATTTATTAATAGTAGTTCTAACAAGTGTAAATCACATTTGAAAGTATAAATATATATTATAAATTCGCATAATGAAAGTATCCATCTTATTTATCTTATTCGGCTTTTTAATTTTAACTTCTTGCGAAAATGACTTCGACGTTAACGCCCAATGGAAAGAGACGACAGTTGTTTATGGGTTGCTAGACCAATCTATTGATACTCAGTCCGTTATAGTGTATAAGGCTTTTTTAGGTAACGAAAGTGCTTTTGTTTCAGCTCAAGAAGCAGATTCAATTTATTATGATCAGGATGAGTTAAAGGTAATGCTTTATGGATTACAAAATCAAGACACATTACAGCAAATAGAGCTACAATATACTCTTACAGATAACAGACAAAATAGTGGAAAAGACACAATATTTTCGACCGAATACTCAGTAGAATACATTACCACAGAGCAACTTAATCCTGATTATGAGTACCATATTTTAATACTGAACTTGTATTCGGGTAACGTTGTCAAAGCTAGTACAGAATTGATTTCTGACTTAGATATCAATCCTGGTTTTGGTGACATCAATTTTTTTAAAAATGAAGAATTCAGAAGTTACACTTTAAGATGGGAATCTTCTGCTAATGCAAGAATTTATAAGCCTTATTTACGTTTCTATTACATAGAAAAAGATGAGATTACTGGACAAGTTTCTTATAAATTTATTGAACAATCATTCTCTGAAAGACAATCTCAGAATGCTAATGGTGGCGAAGCAATGAAGCTAGAGCTGGCAGGAGAAAGTTTTTATTATTTTGTAAAAAACTCTATTGAAGAAAATCCAAATGTCATTCGAATTAATGCTCAAGAATTAAATGATGGCTTGTCAAACTCGGACAACTGGATTGGAGGAATAGAATTTCGCTTTGTTGTAGGCGGAGAAGACATTTCTCAGTTCATTTCTATAAATAATCTTCCAGGATTATTGTTTCAAGATCCGCCTAATTATACGAATATAGAAAATGGGATAGGAATTTTTTCTTCTCGTTTAGGAGGAAAATTAGAAATGTTGAAACTAGGTAATGAATCCTTAATTGAGCTCTCTGATGGAGATATAACAAAAGAATTAGAGTTTTTAACTCCCTAAGCTCTGACAAGCTGTCTTAAAATATCTGTCAATTTTTCATAGTATATTATTTTTTATTTCTTGGCACACTCTTTGCAAGTTCACTAGTTTGTAAACTTTGATTAATTAAACTATTATAAATATGAGCAAAATTATTGGTATAGATTTAGG
>JBELHW010000017.1:0-27994 GCA_042091225.1 Cryomorphaceae bacterium
CAAGCCAATTAAAGCATTTACTAATTTAAAAGTTGACCCCGGAGGATATTGAGCCAATGATGCTCTATTAAAAAGAGGTTTATTAAGAGAATCGTTGTTTAGTTTTATATAATTTTTGGTCCGTTTTCTCCCTACTAACTCATTAGGGTCGTAATTTGGAGACGAAACTAAACTCAAAATTTCTCCTGTTGATGGTTCAATTGAGACAATAGACCCTCTTTTGTTTTGCATTAGTAATTCTCCATATTTCTGGATTTGAATATCAATAGTTGAAGTTAAATTTGCACCTGCTATAGATGGTTTGTCAAAATTCCCATTTTCTAAACTTCCTTTAATATTATTATGAACGTCTTTTAATTTAAATTTCAATCCTTTTTCTCCTCTTACATAATTTTCGTAAGCTTTTTCAATTCCGCTAATACCAATGTAATCTCCTTCATCATAATAAGGATACTTATTAACGGTTTTTTTACTTACTTCTCCTACATATCCTAAAATGTGGCCAGCAGCTTTTATTGGGTATTTTCTTAATGTTCTAGGCCTAGCATAAAATCCTGGAAATAGATATAAATGCTCTTGAAGTTCTGCATAAGTCTCAACAGAAATCTGTTTCATAAAGATACTTGCTTTATGGGAGGAATAGTCTTTTGCCTTAGTTATTCTTTTAATTAAATCAAGTGAATCAATTTTTAAAATAGAACACAACAAGTTAGTGTCTATTCCCTTTAATTGTTTTGGAGTAATCATTAAATCATAAGCGGCTTCGTTATAAACAATTAACTTATTGTTCCGATCGTAAACTAAACCTCTTGATGGATAATCAACCTCTTTTCTTAAAACATTATTTTCTGAAGAGGTTTTATATGAGTCATCAATAACCTGAATTGAGAATAATCGAATAATAAAAATTATAAGAATTGTGGCAAAGAATCCGCCAATAACAAACATCCTATTGTCGTATATATTATTCATCACTTTTTGTTATTAAAAAACAAATATTGAAACAAAATTATTAGAATAACAGAAAAAATTGAACTTGGAATAGTTTTTAATAAAATATAAATAGGGTCAAAGTCAAAAACTTCTAAACTAAACAAAAATAAATGATGAATAAAAGTAATTAGTGAAGCATAAATAATTGCAGATTGTAATCCGAATTCATTAATCGAATATTCGACAGAACCTTGCTTTTTATTTCTTATTTGTGGTGTAATGAAAATAAGAATTTTTTCTCTTAAAAAAGCAATTAATACACATGCGAATGCGTGCGAACCCATTGAATTTTGAAACATATCTATAACTAATCCTAAAAAGAAGCTTAATAAAAGAAGTTGGTTTTTAGAAATGCTAATTGGTAGCAGTATTATAAATAATATATAAGCGTATGGATTAATATAGCCAACAAAAAAGATACTATTTAATAATAATACCTGAATCGATACTATTAAAACAAATCTGCTTATATATTTATAAAAATACTTATTCATTATTCTCTTGCTCTAAAGTTATTTTTTCTTTCTCTAATAATGAATGACATACGTTCACATATTTCAATTCTTTAAAGTCCTCAATAAAAAGAATTTCAATTTCATGAAAATTTTGATTTTCGTTTGTTTTAATTTTGCTGATAACCCCAACCGGAATTTGTTTTGGAAATTTAGACGAATAACCACTAGAAACAATTGTATCTCCTTTAAATAGTTGAACATGAACAGGGATTTCGTTTACAGTACCTTTTCTGTAATTTTTTCCTTCCCATACTAAAGATGCTAAATGGTTATTTTTCTTTAATTCAACACTAATTCTAGATTTACTATTAAGAATAGACATGACTGAACTAAAGTTTTTAGAAGTTTCTTTGATGATACCAACAACTCCATTTTCACTAATTACACCCATTCCTTTTTTAACTCCATCAATAGAGCCTTTGTCGAGTGTTATGTAGTTGTTGATATTAGAAACAGTGTTGTTAATTATTTCAGCTGGGATAAAATGTTGGGGAAATGTTGAAGGTCTATTTGTTGTTCCTATATAAGAAATTGTATTGCGAAGTTTTGCATTTTCTTCCAAAAGCATTTCATTTGTTTCTTTTAATGCGAAGTAACTATTTATATTACTAACAGTTTTAAATGCTGTAGAAGAAACCCCATTCGTTGAGTTTATAAAAGCAGAACGATGAAAAGTGTTGTTTTGTATAACTAAAGATAAAGCCACAAATTCCAGTAAAATAAACAATACTAAATGTTGATTTTTGTTTAAAAACTGAAATAGATTACGCATATATTACATCGCTTTATCTAATTAAGAACGGGAAGTTTTCTGTGTTTTTTAAGGCAATCCCTGTCCCTCTCGCAACCGCTCTTAAAGGATCCTCTGCCACATAAACGGGTAGTTTTGTTTTTTGAGATATTCTTTTGTCAAGGCCTCTAAGCATAGATCCGCCACCAGTTAAATAGATACCTGTATTATAAATATCTGCTGAAAGTTCTGGAGGAGTTTGACCTAAAGCAGCTAGTATAGCAATTTCAATTTGAGTTATTGTTTGATCCAAAGCTCTGGCAATTTCTTTATAGGTAACAATTATTTCTTTTGGAATACCACTCATTAAATCTCTTCCATGAACAGCAAAATGTGGAGGTGGCTCATCTAACTCCTGAAGAGCAGCGCCAACATTTATCTTTATTTTCTCCGCCATTCGCTCTCCAATATCAATATTATGGTGATTTTTCATGTAAATTAGAATATCTGTTGTGAAGTTGTCTCCGGCTACTCTAATAGACCTGTCTGTCACAATTCCTCCTAAAGATATTACAGCAATTTCTGATGTACCACCACCTATGTCAATAATCATGTTTCCTTTTGGCTCTAAAACATCTATTCCAATTCCGATAGCTGCAGCCATTGGTTCGTGGATTAAAAATACTTCTTTAGCACCAGCATGTTCGGCAGAATCTTTAACTGCTCTTTTTTCTACCTCTGTAATACCTGAAGGGATACAAACAACCATTTTTAAAGAAGGAGAAAATACGCTCTTTCTTCTAGGAATCATTTTTATCATCCCTCTAATCATTTGCTCTGCAGCAGAGAAATCAGCAATAACACCATCTTTTAAAGGTCGGATAGTATGAATTGTTTTATGAGTTTTACCCTGCATTAGTTGTGCTTTTTTACCAATAGCAACAACCTTATTGAGTATAATATCTTTTGCAACTATTGATGGTTCATCTACAACTACTTTGTCGTTGTGGATGATAAGTGTGTTTGCAGTACCTAAATCAATTGCAATTTCTTGCGTCATGAAATCAAAAAATCCCATATTTTTTTTAATTAATGTTTAAAGTGTCTTGTTCCAGTAGTTACCATCACAATTTTATTTTCGTTACAATAATCAATCGATAGCTGATCTTTAATAGATCCTCCAGGCTGAATTACTGCATTTATACCTGCTTTATGTGCAATTTCAACACAATCAGGAAATGGAAAAAAAGCATCCGATGCCATAACCGATTCATTTAAATTAAAACCAAATTTCTTTGCTTTCTCAATTGCTTGCATCAAAGCATCAATACGAGATGTTTGTCCTACACCACTTGCTAAAAGTTGATTATTTTTCACTAAAACTATTGCGTTAGATTTTGTGTTTTTACAAATTTTACTCGCAAATTCTAAATCTTTTAACTGATCATTTGTTGCTGCTAAATTTGTTGCTTTTTTCATTGATGAAATCGAATCGGTAACTAAATCTTTTTCTTGCTCTAACACACCATTAAGTAATGAACGATATTGATTTTTATTTAATGATATATCTTTACGTATTAAAATTATTCTATTTTTCTTTGATTTCAAAATAGAAATACTAGCCTCGTCAAATGATGGAGCAATTACAATTTCACAAAACAATTTATTTATTTCTTCAGCAGTTTCTAAATCAACACAAGCATTTGTTATTAAAACGCCTCCAAAGGCAGATACTGGATCACCAGCCAGCGCACATAAGTAGGCATCTTTTAGTTTTGTTCTTGAAGCAACACCACAAGCATTATTATGTTTTAAAATAGCAAATGTTTGATCTTCGAATTCATCGATTAAACTAACTGCAGCATCAATATCTAATAAATTATTGTAAGACAAGGCTTTGCCGTTTAACTGATCAAACATTTTGTCTAGGTCACCAAAGAAAGTTCCTTTTTGATGTGGATTTTCTCCATATCTTAAAACATTAGATCCATTTACAGAACTTTTAAACGAAGTACTTTCTTCATCAAAGAAGTTATAGATATGGGAATCATAATGTGATGAAATGTTAAATGCTTTTGCAGCAAACTTTTTTCTATCGATTAATTCTGTTCCTTTTTTTTGTTGCAGTAGGTCGGTAAATTTTTGATAATCTGAAATGGACGAAATAACCATTACGTCTTTAAAGTTTTTTGCTGCTGCACGGATTAAAGAGATACCTCCTATATCAATTTTTTCAATAATATCTTGTTCTGTGGCTCCAGAAGTTACAGTATCTTCAAAAGGATAAAGATCTACAATTACAACATCAAACTGAGGGATGTCATAGGTCTGTAGTTGCTCTAAGTCACTATTAAGTTCTCTTCTAGCAAGTATACCTCCGAAAACTTTTGGATGTAACGTTTTAACTCTTCCACCTAAAATAGATGGGTAAGATGTTAAATCTTCAACAGGAGTTACTTTTAGCCCTTTCTCTTCAATAAACTTTTGAGTACCTCCAGTAGAGTAAATAGAAACTCCTAGTAAAGATAATTGTTCAAGAATAGGCTCTAATCCTTGTTTGTTGAATACAGAAATTAGTGCATTTTTTGGTTTTATAAATCCGTTCATTAAATAATGAAATAAAGTTGTATTGCAATATTACCTAATTAGCTTTCAAGAATCAATGGAGAATGAAAGCTTTTTAGTTTTTGTTGAAAACTTTTCTAATCTAAAAAATAACTACTTTTACAATCTATAAATATACTATGATATTTCTCCGTCTTTTTACTGAATGTTTATATTTTGCTTGGAGTGCTTTGGTCAATAATAAGTTGCGTACTTTTTTGTCCTTATTAGGAGTTACCATAGGTATTTTAGCTATAATTTCTGTTTTTACCATTGTAGACTCTCTAGAAAAAAATGTGCGACAAAGTGTTAGTAAATTAGGAAGTGATGTTATTTATGTACAGAAGTGGAGTTGGGGTGCTGGAGATAATGAAGAATATAAATGGTGGGAGTTTTTAAAACGTCCACAAATGAAAATATCGGAGCTTAACAAACTACAGTCCAGATTGCAAAATAGCGATGCTTCTGCCTTTATGATTAGCGCAAATAGAACAGTTAAATTTGAAAATAATAGCGTAGAAAACGCTGAAATTTTGGCAGTTTCTTTTGAGTGGAATAAGATTAGAAACTTTGACTTAGCTAATGGACGGTATTTTACAGAGAGTGAAGTAAAATCAGGAAAAAATAATGTAATTATTGGTCAAGATATTGCTGCTGCTTTTTTTCCAGTGCAAAGTTCTTTTGGTAAAGAGATTAAAATAAACGGACGAAAATGTTCTGTTATAGGCGTTTTTGAAAAAGAGGGTCAGGATATTACGGGTAATTCTCTTGATCAAGCGGTTGTTGTGCCAATATATTTTGGTAAAAAGTTTATTAATAAAAGAAGTAACCCCATGATTTTAGTTAAAGCTAAAGATTCAGCTTCAAATACCGCTTTAAAAGATGAATTGAGAGGGGTAATGCGTTCTATCCGAAAATTAAAACCTCAAATGCCAGATAATTTTTCTTTAAATGAAATTAGTTTAATTGGTAATCAGCTTGATAGTTTATTTTCCGTGATAGACCTGGCAGGTTGGGTTATAGGAGGGTTTTCAATTTTAGTTGGAGGCTTTGGTATTGCAAATATTATGTTTGTTTCTGTAAAAGAACGAACTAAGATAATAGGTATTCAAAAAGCCTTAGGAGCTAAAAATAGTTTTATTCTTACTCAATTTTTATTAGAATCTGTTTTTTTATGCATTGCAGGAGGTATTTTAGGCCTATTTTTAGTCTTTTTATTAGCAACTTCTATAACTAACTTCACTGATTTTATGGTCGAGCTTAGCATTCAAAACATTACACTAGGAATATTTGTTTCTGTCGTTATTGGCATTATTTCAGGAATAACTCCAGCATTATCTGCATCAAAATTAGATCCGGTAGAAGCAATAAGGAGGTAATTAGTTTATTACAAGTTTTTTTCTGATTGAAACTCCGTCTTTATTGAAAATTAAAAAATAGACTCCACTTGAGAAATTATTAGCATCAATAAAGTAATTTGTTAAGCCACTTTTTACTATTCCTTCATGAATTGTAACTACTTTTTTGCCGAATAAATCATACATTTCTAATTGACCATATGAACTTACATCTGCCTCAATCGGAATGCAAGTCATTGCTCTTGCTGGATTAGGATATACGTCTAATGAATTTTTATTTTGTTGTTCTTTATTAAGCGAGGCAACATTCGAGTCTAGGATTAAGAAATCAAAGTATCCTGCAGGAGCAGGCATCGGTCTTGCCATTTGCTTTCCAGAATTTGCTTGAGCACTTATATAATAATATACGTTTGTTCCGACAGCAAAATCTTCTATAATTTGAGCACTCCAGCTATCATTATTAGTATTATTCATTACGATACTCTCAAAGCCATTATTTAGATTAGTTGTCCAGAAAAGTTGCGCAGATTCTATTCCGCTGGCATGTTGAATAGTTGCCTCAACATTATACTCATTTTGGACAAAAGTATTTTGTAATGATTGGTGCTGAATAAGTAATGGATCTTTTACTCCTACTGAGTGAGTAATGCAATGAATAGCTCCACTGTATGCAATTAAAAATGTATTTTGATTATCCACATCTATACCAACTATATTATAACCTGGTAAAGCTTCTTCATAAATTCGTTGAGCTATAGTATCGTATTCGCTTCTATAAAATGGTACTAATACTGTATTGTTTACAAAAACTGAATTTGTGTAAGTGCGATAGTAACCATTGTCGTCAGGATAATTTCCTTGTGTGCTTGGTGGACTTGGAATTCTTATAACGTTATAAGGCGTACCAAACGCTGAGTTATAATTGCTTAAAATATATTGAAGATTTGCTTCAATTTGAGGGCCATCAGCGACTCCTTCAGGATATTCTGCAATTAAAAGAGTTTCTTCATCTAACAGCTTCATGTGCATGTCAATATGATGAATTTCGTCCCAGGGAAGTACTTCCATTAGGACATATCTCTCGATTCCCATAAACTCGTTCAGAATAGTATTTATTTCATCCTGTGAATGGTTGGGGTATTGTTGTCCATTCCAAGCATTTCCACCACTATTTTCTTCAATAATTAGTTCAGATGAAAAAGCAGTCCCCATTCCATCACTCATAAAATTTCCTCCTGTAGCCATTAAATCCCATGGGCTTTCAGAAGTAGCATATATATCTAAATTTAAGTTAGCTGCTATAGCTTCAGGAATTAAATCGTCATTTGGTCTATTTCTGTTGTATATCCAGTCCACTAAAAAAGGCTCTTCAACACTATTTTTATAAACTGTATTTTGTCCGTAATCGCGCATCCAAATACTATTATAGGCCGTTTCTATATAAATCACATTTGATGTATTTATATTTTGTGAAGTTAAATAATTATCAACCCCATTTTCGTTATCACAAATTATAATAACTTGTGATTCACTCACAGAATTTTCTACAATTTGAGCTAAAACCAGTTCTTCTTGAATACTATAGTCCGTACTCCAAGTTATTGTAAGCGCTTGAATTTCTTCCCATTCTGCCATTGTTCTTTTTTCAAAAGTTGGAGGCTCGGTATATAGGGTAGGGGAAAAAGCTCTATTCTGATACGGATTTTCTATTACTCCAATACTTTCTAGAAAGTTAGCTTCTTTTTCATTGGGTGCAAAACCTTTTGGCAGTCCTTGTGCATAGATAAGGTTTATAGAAAAAAATAGAGACAGAAATGTAAAAATGTAATACATGTTAAATTTAAGTTTTAGGAGAGAACAAATTTAAGCAATTAGCTTAAATTAATTTGCAAAATTTCTTTGCATTTGTTTATGGCTTGTTCAATAGAATTGATATCGGAAATTCTAAAAATAGATTTTCCTTTTAATTCTTTCATTTCACAACTTTTGAAATTAGATTTAAAAAACTGTAAAATTTTACCAAATTTATTTGATTGAAAATATTCTGTATTTTCTTGACTCACAAAATAAGCTGTAAACAAATTGTTTTTTAAAGATATTCTTTGAAAACCCAACTCTTTTCCAATCCATCTTAACTTGATAGATGATATAAGTTCATGTACTTCGTTTGGAATAGAGCCAAATCGATCAATTATTTTAGTTTCAAATTCGTTTAATTCTTCTTCTTTTTCTAAAGATGTTAACTCTTTATAAAGTGAAAGTCTTTCAGAAATACTTGAGACATAATCGTCTGGAATAAGAATTTGCAAATCAGTATCTAATTGACATTCTTTAACAAATACAGGATCTATAGTGTCTTCTTTATATAATTCTTTAAACTCTTCATCTTTTAATTCAGAAATAGCTTCATCTAATATTTTCTGATACATTTCGAAACCTATATCACTAATAAATCCGCTTTGTTCTGCTCCTAGTAAGTCTCCAGCCCCTCTAATATCTAAATCTCTCATAGACAAATTAAATCCACTTCCTAGAGCCGAAAATTGTTCCAGGGCATTTAATCTTTTTTTAGCATCGGCTGTTAAAGAATAGGTTGGTGGTGCTAACAAGTAGCAAAATGACTTTTTATTGGACCTTCCTACTCTTCCTCTCATTTGGTGTAAGTCACTTAATCCAAAGTTATTAGCATTATTAATAATTATAGTATTTGCATTTGAAATATCTAAGCCACTTTCAATAATTGTTGTAGAAACTAATACATCAAACTGATTATCCATAAAATCGAGCATAAGAGATTCTAGCTTTTTTCCTTCCATTTGCCCATGACCAATACCTATTCTAGCATCCGGACAAAGACGTTGTATAAGCCCTGCAACTTCTTTAATATTTTCAATTCTATTATGAACAAAATATATTTGACCTCCTCTTGATATTTCAAAGCTAATTGCATCCCTAATTGTCTCTTCATCGAATGTTGTAACAATAGTTTCAATAGGGTATCGATTTGGAGGAGGAGTATTGATTACAGATAAATCTCTTGCTCCCATTAATGAAAATTGCAAGGTTCTAGGAATTGGTGTAGCAGTGAGGGTTAAAGTGTCAATGTTTGATTTAAAAGTTTTTAATTTATCTTTAATTGAAACACCAAATTTTTGTTCTTCATCAATTACTAGCAGTCCTATATCTTTAAATTTCACATCTTTACCAACAATTCTATGTGTGCCAATTAAAATATCAATCTCACCATTTTCAACTTTTTTAAGAATCTCTTTTTGTTCTTTAGCTGTTCTAAATCTATTAATGTATTCTACAGTACAGGGAAGCCCCTCGAGTCTTTTATTAAATGATTTTGCATGCTGCATTGCTAAAATTGTAGTGGGAACTAATATGGCAACCTGCTTGTTGTCGGCGACAGCTTTAAAGGCTGCTCTTATTGCAATTTCTGTTTTTCCAAAACCAACATCTCCGCATACCAATCTGTCCATTGGCATAGTATTTTCCATATCTTGTTTAACGGCTATTGTTGTTTTTAACTGATCTGGAGTATCTTCATACATAAATGAAGCTTCTAATTCATGCTGTAAAAAGCTATCTGGTGAAAATTCAAAACCTACTTGCTCTTTTCTTTTAGCGTATAATTTTATTAAGTCAAAAGCTACTGTTTTTACTCTAGATTTTGTTTTAGACTTTGTTTTTTGCCATTGCCCTGATCCTAATTTATTAGTTTTAGGAATATTTCCTTCTTTACCGCTGTATTTTGCAATTTTATGTAAGGAATGAATACTAATAAATAGGGTGTCATTATCTTTATAAAGTAGCTTAATTGCCTCTTGCTTTTTTCCATTAACATCAATGGTATGCAATCCAGCAAATTTCCCTATTCCGTGGTCAATATGAGTTACATAATCGCCAGGCTCTAAATTTGAAAGCTGTTTTATAGTTATTGATTGCTTATTAGCAAAGCCTGTTTTTAACTTAAATTTATGATACCTCTCAAAGATTTGATGATCTGTATAGCAACATATTTTTAGTTGGTTGTCAATAAAACCCTTATTAAGACTCAATAATATGGATTGAAAGTTTAAATCCTCTTTTGAATCTTCTACAATTTGTTCTAATCTATTTACTTGCTCTTTTGAGCTACATAAAATAAAATTTTGATAGCCATTTTCGCTGCTTTTTTTTAAGTCTTCAATTAGCAAATTGAATTGTTTGTTAAAAGTTGGCTGGTTAGTAGATTTAAATTCGAAATTCCCTTTTGGTTCGAACAAAAACTTATTACCAAATTCTACTACGGTTTTGTTTTTCAATTGAGCTATTAAATCTTCACCTTTAAGAAATAATTGTTGGGGATCTAAATGCCTTAATGGTCTATCTTCTAAATTTTTAAATTCGGCTATTGCTTTATTGTAGAAATCATTGAGTTTATCTTTAGTTTGTTCACTATCTTTAATCCATATGATAGTTTCTTTATCTAAAAATTTTAGAATACTTTGTTGTTCTTCATCATTAAATTGAGTCTGGATATTGGGAACAATACTTGCTTTCGTTATTTGTTTTTTTGATCTTTGAGAATTTAAGTCGAAGGTTCTTATACTTTCAATTTCTTTATCAAAAAATTCGATTCTAAATGGGTCTTCATTAGAATATGAAAAAACATCTATTATTCCACCTCTCACAGAATATTGACCAGGTTCGACAACAAATT
The DNA here is from genome assembly GCA_042091225.1 of Cryomorphaceae bacterium. Taxonomy (GTDB): domain Bacteria; phylum Bacteroidota; class Bacteroidia; order Flavobacteriales; family UBA7312; genus JABAYQ01. The sequence continues at coordinate 10,909 of JBELHW010000017.1, forward strand.
CGACTTTTTCAAATTTATATTCTTGAAGACATTCGTTAATAAATGGAATTGACAATTTAACTCCTTTATTGATTTCTAAGGACCTTTTGTTTAGTTGTTTCTGGTTAATTACCTTTTCAAATATAGCCTCTGGATAGCTTATAATAACAGATTGTTTTTGACGATTTATTTTATTTAAGGTTTCAATTCTTAATAAAATATTTGCATTATCTGTTTCTTCAATCTGATATGGCCTTCTATATGAGCTAGGATAAAATAGAATTTGATCATTAAGTATAAGCTCAAGATCATTAATAAAATAGGCAGCTTCTTCTTTGTCATTTAAAATAAAAAGATGCGATTTTTTTATTTCTTTTATCGCTTGGGCTGCAATAAGAACATCCTGAGCTCCTATTAGACCTTTAATTCTAAATTTAGTATTCTTTTCTTTTGAAATAGTTTTTGACAACCTTTCAATACAAGAATGATTTTTATATGATTCGATTAAGGAATTTGAAATCACGATTCAGCCATAAATTTTTCAGCCTTATTCATCATTTCTGTTGATCCGATAAACAAAGGAACCCTCTGATGAATATCGTTAGGAACAATATCTAATATTCTAGTTTTTCCATCACTTGCTTTTCCTCCAGCTTCTTCGATAATCCATGCTAATGGAGAACATTCGTACATTAATCTTAACCTACCTTGTTTAGCGGCATTTGTATTTGGATAAATATAAATACCTCCTTTTAATAAGTTACGATGAAAATCGGCAACTAAAGAACCCATAAATCTTGCAGTATGAGTTCTATCGCCATTGCTATCTAACTCATGGCAAAATTTTGCATATTTCTGAACACCCAATGGCATTATTTTTTCGTTAGCTTCATTAATAGAAAAAATTTCTCCATTTTTTGGTGTTGTCATATTAGGGTGAGAAAGATAAAACTCTCCAATAGAAGGATCTAAAGTAAAACCATTAACTCCATTGCCTGTGGTATAAACCAACATTGTTGACGATCCGTATATTACGTATCCTGCAGCGACTTGTTCTTTTCCTGCAACATAAAACTCTTCTTTGCTTACGTTTTGGTTGGGGTTTTTTCTCTTTAAAACAGAAAAAATTGTACCAACAGAAATGTTAACATCAATATTAGAAGAGCCATCTAGAGGATCCATACATAAAAGATATTTTCCATTAGAAGAATCTAGGCCATCTAAGATAATAATATCTTCGTTTTCTTCAGAGGCAATTGCTGCACATTGACCACCTCCTTTAAGCGCTTCAATAAAAACATCATTAGCATATAAGTCTAACTTTTTCACTTTCTCTCCCTGAATATTTTCTTGACCTACTTCTCCTGTCATGTCATTCAATCCAGCTTTGTTTATTTCTTTATTGACCACTTTTGATGCAACAGAAATATCATAAAGAATTCTTGTAAGATTTCCTGTTGCTTGGGGATTTAGAATTTGCTGGTCTGTAATAAACTCAGTAAGCGTTGCTATTTTTGACATAAAAGTGTTTGTTTGTGCAAATATCGAATTTTTAGATAAATTTTAAGCTTCAAAAAAAATTATCTTTGCCCCAATGAATAAGGTAATAATCCGAAAAGGAGAAAAAAAAGATTTAGTTCAGGTTTTAGGTTTAATAAAAGAGCTTGCTCATTATGAAAAAGCATTAGATCAAGTAACTATTTCTTTAGAAGATTTAGAGCAAGATGGTTTTGGTGCCCATCCATTCTATTGGTTTATTGTGGCAGAACACAAACTGAAAATCGTTGGAATTTCTTTTTATTTTGTCCGATATTCTACTTGGAAAGGCAAGTTTTTATTTCTTGAAGATTTTGTTGTACAAGAAAAATGGAGAGGTAATGGCATTGGAGCATTGTTGTTTGAAGCGACAATAGATATTGCTTTAGAAATGAACACAAAGGGAATGTTTTGGCAGGTTTTAGATTGGAATAAACCAGCATTAAATTTTTATAAAAAATACGATTCAATTATTGAAAATAGCTGGCTTAACGGAAAATTAAGCTTAGATCAATTACAAAAGATATCAAAAAATGAAAGTTTATAAATTTGGTGGAGCATCTGTTAAAAATGCTCAAGGGGTAAGAAATTTAGCTCAGATTATAAAGAATCATAACAATTTAGTTGTTGTTGTTTCTGCAATGGGTAAAACAACTAACATGCTAGAAGAAGTTACCCATAATTATTTTTATAACTTACCCAATACATTACAAAAAGTAAAAGATTTTCATTTTGATATTGCAGCTGATTTATTTCATGCGAGTCATCCTATTTTTGACGAAATAAATAATTTGTTTGTCGAAATAGAATGGGCTATAGAAGATCGCCCTACATCTACTTATTCATTTGAATATGATCAAATTGTTTCTGTAGGAGAATTACTTTCTACTAAAATTGTTGCAGCTTATCTCTTGCAGCAAGAGATTAATATTCAGTGGACAGATGCTAGAGATTTAATTCGGACAGATAATCGCTATAGAAATGCTAGAATTGATTGGGACCTTACAAAAGATTTAATTTGCAAATCATTTAATCAAAGCGGTATTTATATTACCCAAGGATTTATAGGATGTACGTCAGAAAACTTTACTACTACATTAGGAAGAGAAGGCTCAGATTTTAGTTCCGCAATTATTGCTTATGCTTTAGATTCAGATGAAGTTATAATTTGGAAAGATGTTCCTGGATTTTTAAATGCTGATCCCACTTATTTTGAATCAACAGAATTACTAAAAGAAATTCCTTATTCGGAAGCTATTGAGTTAGCCTATTTTGGAGCTAAAGTTATACACCCTAGAACAATACAACCTTTACAAATTAAACGTATTCCTTTAATTGTTAAATCTTTTATAAATCCAGAGAATGATGGATCTAAAATCGGAGACTTTGATAATATAACTCCTTTTGTGCCATCATTTATAGTTAAGCCAAATCAGATGTTACTTTCTTTGTCAACAAAAGATTTATCTTTTATAATTGAAGAGCATATAAGTCAAATATTTTCTTTATTTGCTGATAACGGTATAGCTGTAAATATGATGCAAAATTCTGCATTAAGTTTTTCAGTTTGTTTTGATAACGATCTTGTTAAAACAAATCCTTTGATAGAAACCTTACAGGAAAACTATTCCATTAAATATAATACTAATGTTACTTTATATACTATTAGACATTATGATTCAGAGTCAGTTAATAAAGTTAAAAAAGATAAAAAAGTTTTGTTGGAACAGAAAAGTAGAACCAACATTCAAGTAGTTGTAAAAAATTGAAAAAAGATTTAGTTTATTTCATGAATTTAAGTTATACGACAAATTTAAAGAAAATGTTTTAGAAAAGAGTTTTTATTTTTTTGAATAAAACTTCGGCGATTTTAATATTACTTTCTTTTGTCCAACCTGCTACGTGGGGAGAAAAGATAGCTTTGTTAGACTGTAATATTTTATTAAGCTCAATTGGTATGTGTTCTATAGATTCAAATGATAATTTTTCGTACTCATGAACGTCAAGACATACACCTTTTATTTGTTTTTTTTCTATAGCATTTAATACATCTTTTGTTTTGACACATTTTCCTCTTGCGCTATTAATTAGAAAGAATGGTTTTCGAAATGAATTGATATATTCTTCATTGACTAAAAAATTTGTTTCTTCTGTTAGAGGAATATGCAAGCTCAATACATCAGCCTGTTGAAATACTTCTTTCATTTCCACCTGCTCAGCGTATTTACTGTCAATATTTTTTAAATATTTATCGTATGTTAATACTTTACAGTTAAAGCCAGAAAGTACTTTAGCAAAAGCTGCGCCATTGTTTCCGTAACCAATAATTGCAACTGTTTTTCCATTTAGCTCTATCCCTCTATTTTGTTCTCTTTCCCAAATTCCGTTTCGGACTTGTTTATCACTTTGGTTAATATGATTAAATAAATTTAAGAGCATTGCCAAACAATGTTCTGCAACGGCCTGTCTATTTCCTTCTGGTGCATTTAAAAGAACAATGTTTTGAGCGCTAGCTTGTACACTATCAATATTTTCTATTCCTGAACCTGCTCTGGCAATAAATTTTAAATTTTTACAATAGGATAAAAAATCTTTATCAATTCTAAATTTAGATCGTATTACTATACCATCAAAATCGGAAATAATACTTATAATTTCTTTTTTATTAAGGTGATAGGCTAATATACATTGACAACCTTCTGACTCTAACTGCTTTTGCAAGCTGTCATGTACTTTATCAATAAACAAAATTTTCATAGACCAAGTATTATTTGACCTATTAAAAAGTAAATAAACAAACCTAAAACATCGTTTACTGTAGTTATAAACGGACCTGTAGCCAATGCAGGGTCAATTTTATATTTTTCTAAAGTTAATGGTACAAACGTACCGAATAATGCAGCAAAAATAATTACCGCAAATAACGATATACTAACTGTAATACTAACTCCAAAATTATAGCCAAGTAAATATGTTGCTATTAATATAATCAAGGAACAAATTAATCCATTTATTAAAGCGACTCCCAATTCTTTTAAAAGCCTACTTGATATGCTTGTTATAGAAACAGCCTTACCTGCAAGACCCTGTACAACAATTGCAGCAGATTGTACTCCAACATTTCCGCCCATAGCCGCAATTAACGGAATGAAAAAAGCGAGTTGATAGTTTTGCTTTATATCGAAAATTCCTATCACTTTTGCACCAATCAACCCACCTATTAGACCTATCAGTAGCCATGGAAGCCTTGCTTTTGTAATTTCCATGACACTGTCGTTTAACTCAATATCATCGGATATTCCTGAAGCCATTTGATAATCTTTTTCAGCTTCTTCTTTCATTATGTCCATAATGTCATCTGCTGTAATTCGTCCAATCAATTGACCTAATTCATTAACAACAGGCAAAGCCATTAGGTCATATTTATTCATAATGTTTGCTACTTCTTCTTGGCCTTTCTTTGCGTCAACCATTATTATGTCGCTCTTCATTATATCCGATATTTTTGTAGAAGAATTTGAGAATAATAATTTTTTGAGTGATAGTGTGCCTCTTAATATATTGTTTTCGTTTGTAACATATATTGTAAATACAGATTCTACTTCTTCAGCTTGTTTGCGCATTTCTTTAATGCATTCTTTGATAGACCAGTTTGTGTTTACCGAAATATATTCTTTAGCCATAAGACCACCGGCAGAGTCTTCAGGATAATTTAGTAAATCTGCAATATCGCTAGCATGCTCAATGTCTTCTATTTGAGAGAGTACTTCTTCTTTTTTTTCTTGCGGTAGTTCAGAAACAATATCTGCGGCGTCATCAGACTCTAAATTTTCAATTACATTTTCTGCAATTTCTTTTGTTGAGAGTGTTTCTAACAAACGTTCTCTAATGTCATCATCTAACTCTACAAGCACATCCGCACTAGTTTCATCATCTAATACCTTATATAAATAAACAGATTTATCAAATTCTATTTCTTCGAAAATTTCTGCAATATCCGCGCAATGTAATTCGCTTACAAGCTCTAGTACTTTTTTAGTTTTATTCTCGCTAATTAGAATAGAAAGTTGATTAACGAATTTTCTTGTTAAAATAAATTTCATTTCTCAAAAAATTGAGTTAGTAAAATAAAGTCGGCAACGCTAAGCTGTTCTGCTCGTTTTTCCTGAAAAGGAAATTCGTTTACATTTAGTGGCAATGTAATACTTTTTAAAGCATTTCTCAAAGTCTTTCTTCTCTGGCTAAACGCTCCTTTTACAACTTTTTTATAAAAAGACTCATCACATTCTAATCCTATTCGATTATTTCTTTTTAATCGAATAACAGCAGATTTTACTTTAGGGGGCGGGTCGAAAACATCTTCATTTACAGTAAATAAATATTCTACATCATAATAGGTTTGTAGCAATACGCTAATAATTCCATATTTTTTTGTACCTGGTCCAGAAACAATTCTTTCGGCTACTTCTTTTTGAAACATGCCTGCTATTTCTGGAATATGATTTTTATTTTCTAAAGCTTTAAATAATATTTGTGAAGATATGTTGTAAGGAAAATTTCCTATTAGTGCAAATTGAGATTCGAAGATTAAATCTAAATCTAGTTTTAAAAAATCACCATCGATAATGTTATTTTCTAGAGTAGAAAAATTGTTTTGCAAGTATCTAACAGATTCTTTGTCTATCTCGACTACTTTAAGATTGACTTCTTTTTTTAAAATATATTGGGTTAAAACTCCCATTCCCGGACCAATTTCCAATACATTTTTATAATCTTTATAAGAAAGGGAATCTGCAATGTTTTTAGCTATTTGAAGATCATTAAGGAAATGTTGACCAAGATATTTTTTTGCAGATACTTTTTTATTCATTTTTACCCTTGTTCTATTAAATCAAGAAAAGTTCTAAACGCTCCAAATTTACCTTTAAATTTTTTTGAGTGGTCTTCCATTAATTTAGGAGCATCATTTTTTAAGTATGCATTAAGTGTGTTTTGGTCTTTGCAGCTATATTGTATGGCGTATGTAATCTCATCATCAACAAGTACCTTACATAGTCTATATTCTGAAAACTTTTTTGTTCTCATAACATCAGGAATATGTACTTGTTTCATCCATTGTAGCCAGTCTAATTCGATGGAAGGATCTATAATACTGATTGTAACATTGTAAATTATCATCTTATTTTTCTGTTAATGTTCTGTATTTTTTTCTGGCATCTACGGTATATATAGAGTCAGGATGATCAACTAAAATTTTTTCATATAATTCTAGGGCTAATTTTTTATCATCTAATTTTTCTTCTAACAGAATAGCTCTTTTATATAAGGCATCGTCTGCTAAAATATCAAAACTAAAGTTTTGAATAATCTTATCATATTCAGTTGATGCTTCTAGATATTTCTTTTGTTTTTCAAAAATTGTTGCTCTCTTATATATTACTTCATCTATTAGGGTGTGGTTTTTGAATGTAAGACTAAGAGAATCTAACACATTTTGGCATTCAATCCATTTGTTTTGTTGTTCTAAAAGTTCAGCCTTTGCGAATAATTTCATAGCTGTTTCTGAAGTGTCTAAACCTAAATTATCAGTAATTAAAAGAGATAATTCCATGGCATTATTAGCAATTAATTTTGAGGTTGAAGCTTTCAAAACATTTAGTTGAGCTTGAGCCCACTCAAAATCTCCTTGATAGTATGATATTTTAGCTCTTCTAAATTTTGCTTCAGCTCCAATCGGACTTTGTTTGTACTCATTGTCAATTTGAGAGTAAGCAAGTATTGCGTCCCACTTTTGATCTTCAACTACATAAATATCAGCTAACATTAGTTTACATTGTGCTTGTATTTCTCCTTTGTTAGTAACCTCTATGCACTTATTTAATATTTTTTTACTTAAATCAAGATCTTGTAAATAGTAAGCATTAAGATTTGCATATTCTTTTAGTAGATATGAAGTTGTTACATTTTCTCCTAACTCTAAAAAAACGTCTTGGTATTTTGTTTTTAAGTTTTGAAGGTCTGTAACAGAAAAGTCTTGATCTAATGTTTTTTCGCTGGTAGCAATCAATTTAAGAATCTTAGAACTAATAGCATATATTGTTTTTTTGACAATTAAATATTGATAGCATTTAATTGCAGCATCATATTGGCTGTTTTCATGAGCTAACTGACCAAGACTAAATATCTTAGTTCCGTCTCCTGTTATTTGTTTTTCTATTGCTTTAGTATAAGTAAAAGCTAAGTTGTAGTTTTCAGTTTCTATTAAAAGCCACACTAACATTTCCATTAAATCAATGTTGTTAGTCTGTTGTATGCTTACAAGTAATTTTTCTTTGAGTAATTGATAGCTGTCAGATGTTTTTGTTCTTCCTAGTGTGTTTTGTAATATAATTTGAATGTTTCTTTTATTAGATGATTTTTTTACAACTAAATCGATGTAAGTTTCTATCATCTTTTCCGTTTTTCCAGTATTGCGATAAGCACTAGCAAGTTGAAAACCAAACTCCTGGTTTGGAAAAACTTCTTTTCCCTTTAAGTATGCTTTTATTGCTAAATCGTACTCACCAATACTATTCCATTTTCTAGCTAAAGTATATACATCATTGACTTTCGCTTTAGTTATCTTTTCTAAACATTTTTTAAAGGTCTTATTGGCTTGAAGAGCATTTCCTTTTTCTTTTTGTGCTATCCCAATGTCACAAAGATAGATGGGAGAAGAGTTATTGTTTTGCATTTTTCTTGCCAACAATATAGCTTCATTGAATTTTTTTTCGTTTAGTAAACATTCAAAATAATATTTGTAAAACGAACGTAATTGACCATCACTTTTATCTATTTTTTTATAAATAGTGATTGCTTTTTCACATTCTCCGTCTTTGCTATATTTATTTGCTAGTTGTAAGTCTTTGAAAATCTGACCATAACTGACTTGAGCGAAAAAACATATTAAAAGAATAGAGACTATTTTGTTCACTAGAATTTTATTTTTGAACTTAGAATAATTAGACTATCAAATTTTTCTAGTTGATTTTTAATATCTAACTCTAAATTAGAGTAGTTGCTATCTAAAAGCCTAAACGCTTCTGATTCTTGATCAATGATAGTTTTTAAATCTTCTTTATTAAAACTATTTTTATTTACATCAATTTTTAAATTGTTGAGTTGAGTTTTATTCTGGGAGATGCTAGATTTCAAAAAAGATACATTTTTAGGAACTTTCTTAAAGGTCTTTTTTATTGTTCTAAACTCATTGATAAAGCTGCGTATTTCTTTAGAAGGTTTTTGCTCGTTATTTTGACGATTCTTAAATTCTTCTATAGTGTCTTCATATCTAATTAATTGTTGTTTGCTGTCTTTTACGTCAACTTCAAGAACATTTTTTTCTAGATTATCATATTTGTATAATAGATTATCTATTGTTTTTAAATGATCGGAAAAGTCTTGACTGCAAGCAGCTAACAACACTAAACTGAGTAAAAAGAAAAAATATTTAGCTAATTTCATCAAATCCGGTATAAGGTATTAATACTTTAGGAATTTTTATTCCATTTTTAAACTGATTATTTTCTATGATAGAAGCAACAATTCTAGGTAATGCTAAAGCACTTCCGTTTAGAGTATGACAAAGTTGTTTTTTCTGATTTTCGTCTTTATACCTTAGCTTTAGTCTATTCGATTGATAAGACTCAAAGTTAGAGATTGAACTTACTTCTAACCATCTTTCTTGAGCACTTGAATACACTTCCATATCAAAAGTTAATGCAGCAGTAAAACTCATATCTCCTCCGCAGAGTTTGAGAACTCTAAAAGGTAGTTTGAGTTCCCTTAGTAAATTAGTAACATGCTCAACCATTTGGTTTAATGTTTGATAAGAATTTTTTGGATTCTCAACTTGAACGATTTCAACTTTATCAAATTGATGCAATCTATTAAGCCCTCTAACATCTTTTCCGTATGATCCTGCTTCTCTTCTAAAACATGGGGTGTATCCCGTGTATTTAATTGGCAATTCACTATCATTTAATATCTCATTTCTAAAAATATTGGTAATAGGGACTTCTGCTGTAGGAATTAAATATAGATCGTCTTGGTTTACGTAATACATTTGCCCTTCTTTGTCGGGAAGCTGACCTGTACCATAACCACTATTCTGATTAACTAAATGAGGAACTTGTACTTCTTTATATCCGGCCTCTGTATTTTTATCTAAGAAATAATTTATCAGTGCACGTTGTAGTCTTGCTCCTTTGCCTTTGTAAACTGGGAACCCTGCCCCGCTAATTTTTGTACCTAACTCAAAATCAATTAAATCATATTTCTTTGCTAATTCCCAATGAGGCAATGCGTTTTTATCTAGTTTTGGTATTTCATTTTCCTGACTAACAATTTCGTTGTCTTCTGGTTTTTTACCTTTAGGAACACTTTGATGAGGTAAGTTTGGGATTTGATAAAGCAACTCGTTTAACTCTTGAGTGCAATTATTTAGAATTTCATTAAGTTCTTTACTTTTTATTTTCAGTTCAGCAGTTTCTTTTTTTGCATCCTCAGCCTTTTTTGTTTCTCCATTTTTGTAGAACCCTCCAATCATTTTAGCTAATTGGTTGGATTCAGCTAGAGTTTTATCAAGCTCAGCTTGTGTTTTTTTTCTGAAATCATCTTTTTCAATAACTTCATTTAAAATTTTCTTGCCATCAAATTGCTTTATTGCTAATTTTTCAATTGCCAAATTTTTATTTTCCCTAATGTAATTTACCGTCAACATATTTTTTAATTTCCTTTTTACAAAAGTAATAATCTAATTCAAAAAAAAACTCTTGACCTTAAGAAAGCCAAGAGTTTTTTATATTTAATTTCTTATTATCTAGTTAACAGTTGTGTCAACCGAAACATAAGATTTATTATTTTTCTTTTTAATAAACTTTACAGTTCCATCAGTAAGAGCAAATAGAGTATGGTCTTTACCAATTCCAACATTTTCACCAGGATGGTGTTTTGTTCCTCTTTGACGAATAATGATGTTTCCTGCGATAGCTTGTTGACCACCAAAGATTTTGACACCTAGTCGTTTACTTTCTGATTCTCTACCGTTTTTACTACTACCTACACCTTTCTTATGAGCCATGGTTGTTTATATTATATCGTTAAATTATTCTGCTTTTTTAGCTGGAGCTTTTTTTGCCGCTGCTTTCTTAGGAGCAGCTTTTTTAGCTGGAGCTTTTTTAACTGCTGCTTTCTTAGGAGCAGCCTTTTTAGCTGGGGCCTTTTTAGCAGCTGCTTTTTTAGGAGCTGCTTTTGCATCAGCTTCTTTAGTTTCGACTGCCTTGCTTGTTGCTTTTTTGGTAGTCGCTTTTTCAGCTATATTTTCGATTAAGATTTTAGTAAAAGATTGGCGATGGCCATTTTTTACTTTATATCCTTTTCTTCTTTTCTTTTTGAAGACAATTACTTTGTCTCCTTTTACGTGGTCAAGCACTTTTGCAGTTACTTTTGCACCACTGATAACTGGGGCGCCAACATTAAATTTCCCGTCATTTTCGATAAATAAAACTTTATCAAATTCAACTTTGGAACCTTCTTTGTTATCTAGACGATGAACAAAGATTTGTTGATCTTTTTCAATTTTGAATTGTTGCCCTGCTATTTCTACAATTGCGTACATCAAATATTGTTTTTATTATCCACTATTTTTAGTGGGCTGCAAATGTAAGAATTTATCATGTAACAACAAATATTATTTTGTAAATATTAAAAAATGTAAAAACTTGCAACTATTATTTTTTGTTTACTAGATAGATGCCTGTAAAAATGATTACAACTCCAACTATGTTTGATTGTGAAATATTTTCTCCGTCAATAACGCCCCATGCCATAGCAACAATCGGAATAAGATAGGTTACAGAAGATGAAAAAATAGCGTTTGTTCTTTTCACTAATTGGTTAAAAATAATTAATGCAAAAGCTGTTCCGAAAATTGCCAATATACTAATGTAAAATAAAGCTTGTAGGGCCTTAGGATGAACGCTAAACGTTAGAAAAAAATCGGTATAAAATAAGCCTATTAGGCAAGGAGGGCCGACTAACATAAATGCTAAGCCCGAAATATCGATAGATTTCATCTGATTTAAATAATTTTTTATAGTATTTAAACTGATTGCATAGCAGATAGTAGCAATTATAATTAGCCAAGCATCATTACCATTTTCAAAGTTTATTCCATTACTTGTGATTAACCATACAGCTCCAATCAGACCAATAAAAATTCCGACAAGGTTAACTGTTTTCCATTTTGTTTTAAAAATAAAAATTGCAATTAAAAATGTGAATAGCGGAACAAGAGCATTTAAAATACCTATGTAAGAACTATCTAAAGTAGTTTGGGCTTTGGTAAAAAGAAAGGCAGGAATTCCGTTCCCAAATAAGGCAACTATTATTAATGGATACCATAGTTTTTTAGGAGTAGCAAAAATAGTTTTCCAGATAAATGGGATCATAACAACCCATGCAATAACTAATCTTAGTATCGCAACTTCAATAAAACTAAATACTTCTATCCCTCTTTTCATTAAAATAAAAGAGCTTCCCCAAATAAGAGCTAACAAGACCATTAACCCATAATTGATAATTTTTTCAGAATTATTATTCATTTATAATATTTTAAGCAAAGATATGTTACTATTTTTGTAACCAATTAAAAAACACATAAAATGAAAAAGTATTTTTTATCATTAATGATTATCACCGGCTTATTTTCTTGTACAAATAAGTTAGAAGATAAGAAAGAAAGCAACACTATAGTAGTAGCAGATGCTACTGCTGTTTTATCATTAGAAGGTATGGTGTGTCAGCATGGCTGTGCAAATTATTTAGCCCAAGAAATTTCTTCTTTAGACGGGGTTAAAGATTGCAGCGTTAGTTTTGAAGATTCTTCGGCTATTATAAGCTACGATAATAGCTTAGTAAGCGAAACCTCATTTATAGATTTGATAAATTCCACAAAAGACAGTATTTATTCTGTTACTAATGTAGAGGTAGCATTAATTAAAAATATTGAAAAAGAAAAAATTCAAACCCACTAACATTTGATGAATACCTATTCTAAATTTTTTGTTCGTTGTAACTGGCTTGCTTTAGTATTTATATATTTAGTTATATGTGCTGGGACATTTGTTAGAACAACTGGCAGTGGAATGGGTTGCCCCGATTGGCCTAAATGTTTTGGACAATGGATTCCGCCAACAGAAATTGATCAAGTTCCTGATGGTTATGAAGAGGTTTTTGCTCAAAAGAGACAACAAAAAATTGAAAAATTTGCTTCTATTATTTCAGCTATCGGGCTTGAAAATACAGCTCAGAAACTAGTTGATGATCCTGAGCTGATGAAGGAAGAACCGTTTAATGTTGTAAAAACATGGACTGAATATATTAACAGATTATTTGGATTTGCTGCTGGAAATTCTCTCTTAATTTTGTTTGTATGGATATTGGTTTTTTACCGGAAAAATAAAACCCTAGTTATTCTAAGTGTTTTAAATTTAATCTTTATAGCTTTTCAGGCTTGGTTTGGCTCTATAGTTGTTTCTTCAAATTTAGTTCCGTGGACTATTACACTTCATTTGTTTTTTGCATTATTAATAGTAGGTATGCATTTAAAGCAAATTAGTTTAATTAGCCCATCCCAATCTATAAAATTACCATTCGAAAAATCTATGTTTTATATTTTATGGGCTTGTTTTTTGATTACCGCCTATCAAATGTTTTTAGGTACTCAAGTTAGAGAAACTATTGATCACCTTACCAGAATGGGAATAGGAAGAGAACAATGGAGCGACCATTTAGGCTTATCTTTTTTAATTCATAGAAGCTTCTCTTGGCTAGTTTTAGCCTTGTTAACTATCTTGTTTTACAACAACGAAAAAAGAAACAAATACAAGTCTATTAGATGGCTCTATTTTGTTTTGGTTATAGAATTAATTTCTGGAGTCGTTTTAGCTCATATAGATCTTATAGGCTATGTTCAAAATGCTCATTTAGTATTTTCTACTATCCTATTTGGTATACTAACCATGTTGATTTTACGAGCTAAAATATCACTCTGATTTTTTTTGAATACTTAATTCTTTTTCTAGTTTTTTTATCCTATCGTTGAGTTCGAATATATGAAGATATAGTTCTTCAATTTTTTCTAGATTGATTTCTGTCGCACGATTAATAATTATTCCACCCTGATCCTTTATTTTTTTAGCAGAAGGGACACCTGGTAAATGTTTGTTTTTCTCTATGAATCTTTCTATTTTTTCTAAAGAATTAAATTGGTACTCAGGATTAAGTTTACTTTTTCCATTGTAGTATTTTTGAAAAACATAATCAGAAGTAATAGTTCCTGATGCTAATATATTACCTATTACGTGAAGTCTTTCTTGTGGAGAGGAAGTGTTTATACCAACATTTCCATTATCCGCAACAATGAGTTCAGGCTCTTGCCCTTGAAAAAAATCGATTTCTCCAATTCTTAAACTTCTGCCTGATGATGGTCTGCTAAGTCTAAAGTCTTGGTAGCTAAGTCCAGCTGAATTGACATTAAACGTTCTGTAGGACGTCTGGCCCCACCATCCGTCAAATTGATGTATGGTTACCCAAGGAGAAGAATTGTTTATTCTTCCTTCTAATCTCATAAATATATTATTGTAAGGATCTCCTGAGACACCGTAAGACCTAATTACTCTATCAATATTTCCATCAAACGTAATGTAAGTGTTTCCAAACCAGTAACAATTATCAGCAAAATTATCATTATAAAGAGGGTATAAGTTACCACAAGCATTAATTATTCCAGATTCTTCATTAATGCTTCCAAAATTCGGATGAAAAAAGTCCATATTTTGATTGCCGCTTGTAACAGCAAAATGACCAGAACCATTGTTAGGGTTTTCTAAATTTCCTATACCAACACTTCCGTCGTTTTCAATATTCATTCTAGGAATGTTGTTGGTTCTAAAAGTAAAATCTTGATTGTTTGTAGTTCCGATAAAATCGGAGCTGTTAGTCGTATTTCCATCTGATTTCCAAAATCTTATCCATTCTGTACCATTATATTGATACAAACAATTTTCGGTATTAACATAAACCAAACTACCCTCAAAAGGATTTGAAATGTTTTGCATATCATTGGTGATGGCTACATTATTAATGCGGATGAGTTGTTCGGTGGTTTGTGCTAGTGAAAAAAGATGACAAAAAAAGAAAAATATTAATACTATAACACCGCGATTTGCGTTATATATGTAGGTATGTAGGTATGTAGGTATGTAGGTATGTAGGTATGTAGGTATGTAGTTAGCACATAACAGTAAATTTTTTCATTGGGTTGAAACAAATATAAAAAAAACGCTAGAATTCTAGCGTTTTTTTTATAAGGGTTAATTATGTTTGGTGTTTTTACATCATTCCTGGCATTCCGCCACCTCCGCCCATTGGAGGCATAGCAGGGCTTTCTTCTGGAATATCTGCCAAGACACATTCGGTAGTTAAGAACATACCTGCAACAGATGCAGCATTTTCTAATGCTACACGAGTTACCTTAGTTGGGTCAATAATTCCTGCTTCAAACATGTTTTCAAATACTTCTTTTTTGGCATTATAACCAAAATCGTCTTTACCTTCTTTTACTTTAGCAACAACAACAGATCCTTCGTTACCAGCATTAGCAACAATTTGTCTTAGAGGTTCTTCAATTGCTCTTGTAATAATTTGGATTCCAGTACTTTCATCTTCGTTTTCTCCTTCTAAAGTAGAAACTATTGTAGAAGCTCTTACTAGAGCCACACCACCACCAGGTATAATTCCTTCTTCTACTGCTGCTCTTGTAGCATGTAGAGCATCATCTACTCTGTCTTTCTTTTCTTTCATTTCAATTTCCGATGCTGCTCCAACGTAAAGAACAGCAACTCCGCCAGCTAACTTAGCTAAACGTTCTTGTAGCTTTTCTTTATCGTAGTCGGATGTAGTAGTTTCTATTTGAGCTTTAATCTGATTTATTCTTGCGGTTATATCGTCTTTATTTCCTGCACCATTTACAATAGTAGTGTTGTCCTTATCTATAGTTATTTTTTCGGCAGTTCCTAGCATTTCGATAGTTGCATTTTCTAATTTAAAACCTCTTTCTTCAGAAATTAAAGTAGCACCTGTTAGGGTAGCAATATCTTCAAGCATTGCTTTTCTTCTATCACCAAATCCTGGAGCTTTTACTGCAGCAATTTTTAGAGCTCCTCTCATTTTATTTACAACTAAAGTTGCTAATGCTTCTCCATCAACATCCTCTGCAATAATTAGAAGAGGTTTTCCAGACTGAGCAGCAGGCTCTAAAATTGGTAAAAGGTCTTTCATGTTAGAGATTTTCTTGTCGAAAAGTAAAATCAATGGTGTTTCTAAATCAACTAACATTTTGTCTGCATTTGTAACAAAATAAGGAGATAAATAGCCTCTGTCAAACTGCATTCCTTCAACTACTTCTACATAGGTATCCGTTCCTTTTGCTTCTTCAACTGTAATAACGCCTTCTTTTTTGACCTTATCCATGGCTTGAGCAATTAGAGAGCCAATATTTTCATCGTTGTTTGCAGATATTGCACCAACTTGTTGAATTTTTTCAATGCTATCACCAACTTCTTGAGATTGAGATTTTAGTTCTTGAACTACTACTTTAACAGCTTTGTCGATACCTCTTTTTAAGTCCATAGGATTTGCTCCTGCAGCGACATTTTTTAAGCCATTTGCGATAATTGCTTGTGCTAGAACAGTAGCGGTAGTAGTACCGTCTCCTGCAATATCAGCAGTTTTAGAAGCAACTTCTTTAACCATTTGAGCTCCCATGTTTTCAATAGTGTCTTCTAATTCGATTTCTTTAGCAACAGTAACACCATCTTTTGTAATTGTTGGTCCACCAAATTTTTTGTCAATCACTACATTCCTTCCCTGTGGTCCTAAGGTTACTTTTACTGCGTTTGCTAGAGCATCTACACCTTTTTTTAGTGCATCTCTAGCTTCAATGTCAAATTTTATTTCTTTAGCCATTTCTTTATTTTTTTAAATGATTGCAAGGATGTCAGATTCACGCATCATCATGTAATCTTTTCCTTCTAATTTTAGTTCTGTACCTGAGTATTTTCCATATAAAACAGTATCTCCAACTTTTACAGTCAATGGCTCATCTTTTTTGCCATTTCCTACTGCTATAATAGTTCCTTTTTGTGGTTTTTCTTGTGCTGTATCCGGGATAATAATCCCTGATGCTGTAGTAGTTTCTGCTTGAGCAGGTTCTACAAGCACTCTGTCGCTTAGTGGTTTTATATTCATTTTTGTTTTATTTATTAATTAAAAAAGCTTTATGCACAAAGTGTGCCATAAAGCTTTTTTTGATTTAAAATGACATTTTTTCAGTTTTGTCATTTGTTTACTGACAGGTTTTAGTGCTGTTAGTTATTCTTCAATACTTTCTATTTCTGGAAGATCAGGAATTGCTTGAGCAGGAATTGTTGCATTTTCAATTTGTTCTTTAGCTATTGATTGGTCTTCA
>JBELHW010000001.1:0-12171 GCA_042091225.1 Cryomorphaceae bacterium
CCAAGGACCCTCTGATTAACAGTCAGATGCTCTAACCAGCTGAGCTAAGGAGGAAAATCCGACTGCAATATTAGTACAATGATAATAATTATGCAATATATTTGTAAAAAATAAAAACAATAAAAAAATGAGTTTATTAGTTGTAGGTACGGTGGCGTTTGACGCAATAGAAACGCCTTTTGGTAAAACAGATAAAATTGTTGGAGGAGCAGCCACTTACATTGGTTTATCAGCATCCAAGTTTTCAGAAAAGATAAACCTTGTGTCAGTAGTTGGCGATGATTTTCCTGGCTCCGCAATTGACATGTTAAAAAACCACCACGTAGATACTTCCGGACTACAAATCAAAGAAGGAGAGAAGACATTTTTTTGGTCTGGTAAATATCATAACAACATGAACTCTAGAGATACGATTGATACTCAGCTTAATGTTTTAGAAACATTTGATCCAGTTGTTCCTGAAAACTACAAGGACTGCCAGATTTTAATGTTGGGAAATCTTATGCCAGCTATTCAGCAGCAGGTGTTTGATCAGTTAAGTAAAAAACCACAACTTACCGTTCTAGACACTATGAATTTCTGGATGGACAACAGCATGGATGATCTTATGCAAGCTTTAAAACACGTAGATGTTCTTACAATCAATGACGAGGAGGCAAGACAGTTATCGGGAGAATATTCTTTGGTTGTAGCTGCTAAAAAAATAACGTCTTTTGGACCTAAAACACTAATAATCAAAAAAGGGGAGCATGGTGCCTTACTTTTTCAGGGAAATAAAAAATTCTTTGCACCAGCCATGCCACTTGAAAAAGTGTTTGACCCCACTGGTGCCGGAGATACTTTTGCTGGCGGTTTTGTTGGGTTTTTACATAAGTCACAAGACCTTTCTTTTGAAAATATGAAAAGAGCGGTTGTTTACGGATCTGCTATGGCGTCTTTTTGTGTTGAAGAATTCGGAACGGCAAAGTTAGCAAAACTTACAAAGGACGAGCTAGATGAAAGAATAGAACAGTTTGTTGAATTATCTAGTTTTAGTTTAATCTAAAAACTACTTAAAACGAACTAAAACTTCATTTTTGTTTACCGTTTGACCAGACTCAACCTCTATAGAATTAATCACTCCACCTCTGCTTGATTTGATAATATTCTCCATTTTCATCGCTTCCAAAACAAGAAGTGTATCCCCTTCGTTTACCACCGAGCCCGCTTCAATTTCTAAACTAATTATCCTGCCAGGCATTGGAGCTTTTATGTCATTTTCTGCCTTTGTTGCCCCTAAATCCATTCCTAAATCTGACAAAAGCTGGTCAAAACGATCTTTTAAAACAACATCGCAAGTAGATTGATTAATTATAATTTTAAAACTTTTGTTTTTAAAGTTAGCTGAAACGACGTCCGCTATATACGATTGATTATTATTGATAATATGAAAAACGCCATTTTTAACCTCAATAATATCCCAACTACTATCTTCTAAATCGAAAGAATACTGTTTGTTTACCTTTGCTTTCATCCTACAAATTTACTAAAGAATATCTTCTTACTTTTGTATTAAATATAAATATTTTTAAAATGGAAGTAATATTAGCCTTAGCCTTAGCTATTTTTAGCTTAAACAGTAAAGAACCAAAAACAGTACAGCCACAGTCGGAAGAAATACAAGAAGTTTACAACCCCTCAGAAACGCGTGTAAACGACATTATACACACTAGTTTAGAGGTAAGTTTTGATTGGCAAAATCAACATGTTTTAGGCTATGCACAAATGGATGTAAAACCATATTTTTACCCAACAAATCAATTAGTTTTAGATGCAAAAGGCTTTGACATTCACTCTATTAAGCTAAACAAAAAAGAAGCAAGATATACTTACGACAATTTTTTTATTACCATAGAGTTGGATAAAGAATATAGTAGAACAGAAACGTATTCTGTGGAAATCGACTATACCGCTAAACCAAACGACTTAAACGTAAAAGGAAGCCAAGCAATATCAGAAGCAAAAGGGCTATATTTTATTAACCCCCTAAATACAGAAGACAAGCCACAACAAATATGGACACAAGGAGAAACAGAGGCTAGTTCGTGTTGGTTTCCGACTATTGACAGCCCTAACGAGAGAATGACTCAAGATATTGCAATAACAGTTCAAAACAAATATAAAACCCTTTCAAACGGACTTCTTGTAAATAGTGTAGATAACAAAAACGGAACTAGAACAGATTATTGGAGTCAAAAATTAGCCCACACTCCATATCTTGCCATGATTGCTGTAGGAGAGTTCTTAGTTACTACAGATAAGTGGAGGGGCTTAGACGTAGAATACTTTTTGGAAAAAGATTACCACCCATATGCAAGAGGGATTTTTGGAAAAACACCTAGAATGATTGAACATTTTTCCAACATTCTTGGAGTAGACTACCCGTGGGAAAAATATGCTCAAATAGTGGTTAGAGATTTTGTTTCTGGGGCAATGGAAAATACAACTGCAGTTATACACGGTGAATTTGTTCAAATGACCGACAGAGAGCTCTTAGACGACCACGAAGAAGATATTATTGCTCACGAACTTATACACCATTGGTTTGGAGACTTGGTTACCTGTGAGTCTTGGGCCAATCTTCCGCTTAACGAATCTTTTGCCACTTATTTTGAGTATGTATGGAGAGAAGAGAGCTTTGGAAGAATGGGAGCAGATAAGCACCTAGATGGCGATCTAAATTCTTATTTAAACGAATCGAGAAGAAAACAAGTTGACATGATTCGATTTGATTATTCCGACAAAGAAGACATGTTTGATAGCCACTCTTACGCTAAAGGAGGAAGAATTCTACACATGCTTAGGCATTATTTAGGAGACGACGCTTTTTTTAATGGGCTAAAAAAATACTTACAACAAAACGCTTTTCAAACTGTAGAGATCCATCAATTAAGACTGGCTATGGAGGAGGTTTGTGGAAAAGACTTAAATTGGTTTTTTAATCAATGGTTTTTAGCATCAGGACACCCTTTGTTGGCTGTTGATTATAGCACAGAAAACAACAAGCTTATTGTAAAACTAGAACAATTACAAGACCAAGAAACTACACCAATCTATAGGCTTCCTATGGTAATTGATGTTTATCAAGACGGCAAACCAAGTCGCCACCCAATAGAGATGCAAAAAAGGGTTCAGAGCTTTGAGTTTGCCATAGAGGGAGAAATTACCAATGTAGTTGTAGATGCTGAACACATGTTGTTGGCCGAAATTTTTGACGAAAAGCCTAAGCAGTGGTGGCTTAATCAGCTTGACGCACCGCTTTACATGGACCAGAAAATAGCCCTACAAAACATTGATCCCGAATTTACTCAACAAGCGGTAATTAAAACGGCTAAGCACAAATATTGGGGAGTAAGAAGCTTAGCAATAGCTAGTGCAATAAAAAACCAGGTGTTTGACAAACAAACAGAAGAGCTAATTGCTGAGCTTGCAAAAAACGACAAGAAAACAAAAGTACAATCGAGCGCGATTGATTATTTAGCACAATCTCCCAACAATGGAAAATACGAAGAGTTGTTTGAATTAAGCGTAAATAATTTGTCTTATGCAATTTCTGGGGCTAGTCTAAACGCCCTTTCTTTAATTAATTCTGAAAAGTCAATTTTATTGGCAGACTCTCTACTAACAACAGCCAAAAACGAACAGAAAACAAGCATTAAGTCTATTTACGCTAAGTATGGAGGGCCTGAAAAATTAGCTTATTTTACAAACTTACTTTCGATAGAAAATAATTATTCATTGTATAGAACCTCAGGGCTTTACATAGACTATTTAAAAAACCAAGATCTTAACACTACTATCGAGGGAATGGACGCTTTGGAAACACTATATTCAAACGCAACCTCTTGGATGGTGTGGTTTTCTGAAAGACTAATGCAAGAAATGAAATCTCATTTTGAGGAAGAGTTAAAAAACCAAAATGACAAAGCCATTAAAAGTCAAATAAAGCAACAAATAGATAGAATAAATACGTTGTTACTAAAGTAGGCTTTGGTTTTGGCTTGACTCAAAACCTTTGTCTATTAAATGGTGTTTACTAGCGCTTGCTGCAGCTACAGCCAAGCGGTCACAGCGTTCGTTTTCAACATTGTTTGAATGCCCTTTTACCCAGACAAAACGAACTTTTTGTTGGCGATAAATTTTTAAAAAACGTTTCCATAAGTCAGGATTTTTTTTGTTTTCAAAAAAGTTTTTTTCCCATTTAAACACCCATTTTTTTTCAACAGCATCTACTACATATTTAGAATCGGAGTATATGGTAATTAGAGCGTTTTCGGTTTTAATGGTTTCTAAAGCGACAATAACACTTAAAAGCTCCATTCGATTGTTGGTTGTCTTTCTAAATCCTTGAGCAAGTTCTTTTCTATGGCCTTCCTCCGACAACATAACTACGCCATATCCGCCAGGACCAGGGTTTCCTTTTGAAGAACCGTCTGTATAAATTTGTATTTTCATTAGTTGCTTGTCGAAATAGTTTGCTCAATTACTTTTGGGTAGTGTAGGTGTTCTAGTTGATGTATTCTTTTGCTAAGCAACTCAACAGTATCTTGCTTGAACACCTTACATTTAGCTTGAAAAATAATTTTACCTTCATCGTAGTTCTTGTTAACTAAATGAATGCTTATGCCACTTTCTGTTTCTTTGTTTTGCAGCACAGATTGATGCACATGTACTCCATACATCCCCTTGCCACCATATTTAGGCAACAAAGCTGGATGAATATTTAAGATTCGGTTTTCGTATTTTTCGATTATGTATTCCGGCACTTTTAACAAAAAACCCGCCAGAACAATCCAATCTACTTTGTGTTTTGTTAAAATCTCCAGAATACCCAAATTGTTTTTAAACGACTCAATGTTGAAAACAAAACATTTAACCCCTAACTTTTTTGCTCTTTTAACAACAAATGCGTCGCTTTTGTTGCTTATAACAATGGATACATCAATACCTTCTTTTTTATTAAAGTACTCGATGATAGACTGGGCGTTTGAGCCCGACCCTGAAGCAAATATGGCTACTTTTTTTAAACTCATTTTTCTTAAAACAAATGTAACAGAACAAATGTAAAATATTAGTAAAAAATTATATAATAGTGCTGGAGGTTCTTGTTTTATATTTAAAAAGTATATTTATTTGCACCATAATTAACTAAAATTATATTTTATGTCAGATGTTGCAACTAAAGTAAAAGCAATTATTGTAGATAAATTAGGAGTGGACGAGTCAGAGGTTACTACCGAGGCAAGCTTCACAAATGATTTAGGAGCGGACTCGTTAGATACCGTAGAATTAATAATGGAATTCGAAAAAGAATTTGACATTCAGATTCCAGATGATCAAGCCGAAGGTATTGCATCTGTAGGAGACGCTATATCTTTTATTGAGAAAGCATAACACAAATCGAAAACACTATGTCTAGGCGAGTAGTTATTACAGGCTTAGGTGCCTTAACGCCAATAGGAAATTCTATTCCTGAGTTTTGGGATAGTCTTCTTAAAGGAGTTAGTGGTGCTGGTCCTATCACCCGTTTTGATTCAACCGAATTCAAAACTAAATTTGCATGTGAATTAAAAAACTTTAATCCTACAGATTTTTTGGACAGGAAAGAGGCTAGAAAACTGGATATGTATGCCATATATGCTATGGTTGCAGCTTCTGAGGCTATGACAGACTCTGGTTTAGATGTAGAGCAATTAGATTTAGATAGATCAGGAGTAATTTGGGGCTCCGGAATAGGTGGTTTAGACACCTTTTTAAAAGAGATAGGTGGTTTTGCTAGTGGAAACGGTGTTCCGCGATTCAACCCCTTTTTTATTCCTAAGATGATTGCCGATATTGCAGCAGGCCATATTTCTATTAAGTATGGATTTAGAGGACCTAACTTTGCAACTGTTTCAGCTTGTGCATCTTCCACTCATGCCATGATCGATGCTTTTAACTATATTAAGTGGGGAAAGGCAGACGTATTTATTACAGGAGGCTCTGAAGCATGTGTGAATGAGGCTGGGGTTGGCGGTTTTAACGCTATGCACGCTTTATCAACTAGAAACGATAGTCCTAAAACGGCATCAAGACCATTCGACAAAGACAGAGAGGGGTTTGTACTTGGAGAGGGAGCAGGAGCATTAGTTTTAGAAGAATACGAACATGCTGTGTCTAGAAAAGCAACCATATATGCAGAAGTGGTGGGTGGAGCAATGACTGCAGACGCACACCACATAACCGCACCCCACCCAGAAGGCTTAGGGGCTATGAACGTTATGAAACTAACCATTGCAGACTCTGGTTTGAGCCCTGATGCAATAGACTACGTTAATGTTCACGGAACATCTACCCCGTTGGGAGATATTGCTGAGGTAAAAGCAATAAAAGGAGTATTTGGTGACCATGCAAAAAAATTAAACATTAGCTCTACTAAATCTATGACAGGCCATTTGTTAGGAGCAGCTGGGGCCGTAGAAGCGATTGCCGCTGTATTAGCAGTTAAAAACGATATTATACCACCAACGATCAATCATTTTACTGACGACCCAGAAATCGACCCAGAGCTTAATTACACATTTAACGAACCTCAAAAACGAATTGTTAGATCGGCCATGTCTAACACCTTTGGCTTTGGAGGGCATAACGCATGCGTTATGGTTAAAAAGCTTGAGGCTTGATAACGTTTATACGCCGTTATTTTTTTAAATCATCATTCCAAAAAAAATTATTCGCAATTTTAGGTTTTTACCCAAAAAATACCGCTGTTTATAAAACAGCATTGACCCATAGATCCATAAATAGAGGCAAAAGCACTGACAATGAAAGGTTGGAGTTTTTGGGAGACGCTATACTTGGTGCTGTAGTTGCAGATGTTTTGTTTGATCATTTTAAAAACAAAAAAGAAGGCTTTTTAACTCAAATGAGATCAAAGGTTGTAAGTCGTAAAATGCTCAATAAATTAGCCTTTAAGATAAGCTTAGACAAACTAGTGAGAAAGCATGCGGGTGAAACAAGTCACTCTATTTACGGAAACGCATTAGAAGCTTTTGTAGCAGCGATTTATATCGATAAAGGATATAACCACAGCGTGTTTTTTATTAAAGAAAAGCTAATTAAACCGCACATTCCTCTAGAAGGTTTAGTCGGTGAAGTAGCAAGCTATAAAAGCAAATGTTTAGAGTGGGGCCAGCAAAATAAAAAGCAGACCAAATTTGTTATTGCAAAAGAAGAAGGAAAAGATCACAACAAAAAATATACGATAGACTTCTTTGTTGAAAACAAAAAAGTATCAACAGCAAGCGGAACATCTATAAAAAGAGCTGAAGAGTCGGCTGCAAGAATTGCTTTTAAGGATTTAACCTTTTCTTAAGAAAGAATAATTTATAATTAGCTACATTTACAGGCGATGGCAAAAATACAATTAAAGGTAGGGCTTGATGTCGATTTTCATATTATAGGAGTGAGTTGTCATTTAAAAGACTATCGTTTTGTATGGAAAGTTAATAATGCTATTGAGTCGAATTTTTGTAAAACAGAGTTTTATGAGCATTTTGAAAACAAGCTCTTTTTCTCTAATTATAAATACAATATTGACAACCAAGATGTGTTTATTATTTCTAATAAAAGCCAAGGAGGGTATTTGATAAAGAAAACAAAACAAATTGATTATTGGCTAAAAGTAAATTACAATGTCGACGACTCTACACTTAATGGCTGGATAGATAAAATTAATGAAATTGAAGACGTATTGGCCCTAACTAGAATTGAATCAAACAAACAAAAAGAACACTTTATTTTTTAAAATGATAAATAACACTAAAATTGTAGCAACAATGGGCCCAGCTTGTTTAGAGCCAGGGGTTTTAAAACAAATGATACTTTCAGGGGTGAATGTGTGTCGATTAAATTTTTCTCACGCAGATCATGAAACACATTTGAAAACAATAAAGCTAATAAAGGTGCTAAATCAAGAGTTAAATTGCCATACCGCGATTTTAGCAGATTTACAAGGGCCCAAAATTAGAGTTGGAAAAGTAAAAGAAGGCACTGTTTTGGTTGACGGTGAAGAATTAGAGATAACACCTATAGAAACAGTAAGTGACAATAAGCTTCTTTATATAAGTTATGCCAACTTTGCTCAAGATGTGAAAGCAGGAGAGATTGTGCTTATTAATGACGGAAAGCTACAAATAGAAGTCGTTTCTACGAATAAATTAGATCGAGTAAAAGCAAAGGTTCTTCACGGAGGACCTCTTTCTTCAAATAAAGGGGTCAATCTTCCTAACACTGCAATTTCCCAGCCTTGTTTAACAGAAAAAGACCTCAAAGATCTAGACTTTATTTTAACCCAGCCAATTGAGTGGGTTGGGCTTTCTTTTGTGCGGTCTGCCCAAGATATTTTAGAGCTTAGAAAAAGAATTGATGAGGCTAATCATTCAGCTAGAGTTATTGCAAAAATTGAAAAACCAGAAGCAATAAAGAATTTAGACAGCATCGTTGAGGTTACCGATGCGGTAATGATAGCAAGAGGTGATTTGGGAGTTGAAATACCAATGCAAAAAGTACCTGTTATTCAGAAAAAAATAGCGAGCGTTTGCTTAGAAAAAGCAAAGCCGGTTATTGTCGCGACTCAAATGTTAGAAAGCATGATTGAAAGCGTTACTCCAACAAGAGCAGAAGTAAATGATGTTGCTAACTCTGTTATGGACGGTGCAGATGCTGTAATGTTGAGTGGAGAAACTTCCGTGGGCGCTTTTCCTGTTCAGTCTGTTGAAGTAATGCGAAAAATTATTACTGACGTTGAGTTAGAGTTTAATGGAACAAGGCCGTATCAGCTTAAAGAAAAACATGGGCAACGGTTTATTTCAGACGCAATATGCTACCACTCATGCAGACTGGCAGAACAAGTAGGGGCTAAGGCCATTCTTACAATGACCCACTCCGGATATAACGCGATAGAGATTTCTAGCCATAGACCCCCTTGTAAAATCTATGCGTTTACTAATAATCATGTAATTTTGAATACCCTTTCTTTGGTTTGGGGGGTAACAGGCTTTTACTTTGATAACGATTCTAGTACTGACGAAACAGTATCTGAAACAAAAAAAGTATTGAAAAAAACTAAACTGATTAAGAAAGGGGATTTAGTTCTTAATGTAGCAAGTATGCCCATTAAAGAAAAAGGAATGACCAACATGATGAGATTGAGTTACGTTAAATAAAAAATAAAAAAAGAAATGGCAATAAATGTAGAATTATTAGCAGAAATATGTCAGGTTGCTGGAGCACCTGGTTTTGAGCAAAGAGTAAGAGAAATTGTATTAAGAGAGGTTACCCCCCTAGTAGATGAGATTAGTATTGACAATATGGGTAATATAACTGCGGTTAAAAAAGGAAAAGAGCCAAAAAAAGTGATGATAGGGGCTCATATGGATGAAATAGGTTTTATAGTCACTCACATTGACGACAATGGATTTTTAAGATTCCATACTTTAGGTGGTTTTGACCCAAAAACACTAACCGCACAGAGAGTTATAGTTCACGGTAAAAAAGATCTGGTTGGGGTAATGGGTTCAAAACCGATACACGTTATGACTCCTGAAGAGCGCACAAAATCACCCAAAACAACAGACTACTTTATTGATATGGGAATGTCTAAGAATGAAGTAGAAAAATTTATTGAGATAGGAAACCCTATCACAAGAGAAAGAAAGTTAATTGAAATGGGAAACTGTGTAAACTGTAAATCTATTGACAATAGAGTTTCGGTATTTATTTTAATTGAAGCATTAAGAGAATTAAAAGATAACCCTTATGACGTATATGGAGTTTTTACTGTACAAGAAGAGGTTGGAATAAGAGGGGCTAATGTATCAACACAGCAAATTCAGCCAGATTTTGGTTTTGGACTTGATACGACTATTGCTTACGACGTTCCGGGTGCGGCGGTGCACGAAAAAATTACAGAATTAGGAAAAGGGGCAGCTATTAAGGTTATGGATTCTTCTACTATTTGCGATTATAGAATGGTTAAATACATGAAAGAAGTAGCCAAAAATCATAATATAAAACATCAATTAGAAATTCTTACAGGTGGAGGAACGGACACTGCAGGTATACAGCGATTTACGCCGGGAGGATCTATTGCAGGTGCGGTTTCTATACCGACAAGGCACATACACCAAGTAATTGAAATGGCAGACAAAAACGACATTAGAGACTCTATTGACTTGCTAATTAATAGCATTAAAGATCTAGATAAATTCGACTGGAGTTTTAAATAAAAATGAACTTATTAAGCTAAAGTCCTCTAAGTTACTGCTTAGAGGACTTTTTTATTATCGTTTATTGTTTGACAACTTGATAACTATTTCCGTTTATAAATAATAAATACACGCCTTTCGAAAACCGAGATAAATCAATTTCTTGTCTAAAGCTTGTTTTTTCTCCTTTTAAAATAACTTTTCCATAGGCGTTTAATATTTTATAATTGCCCATTTTTTCACCTTCTATAATTACAGTGCTTTTAGTTGGGTTAGGATATGCTATTGTGCTTGAAGCAACTGCCTGTTCAATATCTGTGGTTGCTACATTATAAGGATTGGATACACCCTCACAGCCTTCGATGGTTTCTACTACCACATTATAACTTCCTCCTTGAGTTATGTTTAGTTGGTAGTTATTAGCACCATCAATATCATTACCATCTAATTTCCATTGGTAAGCACTATATCCTTGTTCGGTTTCTAGTGTTAATACTAAGGGATGGCTAATAGTAGAGTTCGGAATAGCTCCGTTTATAACAATGGTAGTAGTTACAATAGAATCGCAACAAGCATTGGCGCTAGTTAGAGAATCAACAAATGTACCCGCTTGGGTATAAGTCGAGTTTCCTACTACGATACTATCTCCGCCACAAATAGTAAAGGATTGATTATGTAATATAGTCGATGGTACTATAGTAAGACTAATATTTATTACCGAATCACAACCAGCAGTATTAACTATAGCAATGGAAGTGTCTATACTTTCTGTTAACACAAAGCCATTCCATACTACACTATCTTGTTCTGTCCAACTAGAGGTGCTGGAAGTAGATTCCAAAATAGTTAAATCTAGTGTTACCACCGAATCGCAACCATTAGTATTAGTAAGAGTATGTGTTGCGGTAGTATTGTTAGCAGTGTAGTTATTTCCGTCTATCCAAGTAAATGAACCACAAGCAGTTTTAGTATCTGTTCCGGTGTTAGAATTATTGATTGTTAGATTTAGTGTTACCAACGAATCGCATCCTGCTAAATTAGTTAGTGTATGTGTTGCCGTTGTATTGGAAGCAGTATAAGTGTTTCCGTCTATCCAAGTAAATGAATTACAAGCGGTTTGAGTGTCCGTTCCCGTATTGTTTATACAAATACGAAACAAATCGAAGTTGCCGTCGTTTCCTAGGTATTTCAAATATAAATCGCTTCCTATTACAATTGGGGCGGGCTCTATAACATAGCCTTTTCCTGCTGCATCATATCCTGTTGGCGAAGGTATTGGCGTTAGAGTTGTACCATCGTATTTAAACAAATCGAAGTTACCATTGGTGTTTTCTCTGTATTGTAAATATAAATCGTTTCCAAAAATAATAGGCTCTCCCTGATATCCACTTCCACTTTCATATCCTATTGGAGAAGGTATTGGCGTTAGAGTTGTTCCATTGTATTTAAACAAGTCGTAGTTGAGGTCG
This sequence comes from Cryomorphaceae bacterium, assembly GCA_042091225.1. GTDB lineage: Bacteria > Bacteroidota > Bacteroidia > Flavobacteriales > UBA7312 > JABAYQ01. Next base: position 11,756 of record JBELHW010000001.1, read on the forward strand.
TTGCCTCGGTATTGCATATACAAATCGTTTACTACTACAATTGGGTTTCCTTGAAACCCACAAAATCCATTTTCATAGCCTGTTGGTGACGGTATTGGAGTAAAAGTTGTACCATCGTATTTTAATAAATCGTAGTTATTATCGTTTCCTATGTATCTCAAGTATAAATCGTTTCCAAAAACAATTGGACTTCCTACATATCCTTTTCCTGCATTTTCATATCCTGCTGGAGAAGGTATTGGAGCCAAGTTTTGAGAAAACGTGCTTAATGCTGATAGCATAGCACAATAAAGTACAAAGTTTTTCATGATTTTAAATTTTGGTTTTTTAAGTGGTGTAAAGTTATAAAAATTTTAACTTTCTTATGCTTATGCTTATGCTTATGCTTATGCTTATGCTTATGCTTATGCTTATGC
>JBELHW010000001.1:12271-52640 GCA_042091225.1 Cryomorphaceae bacterium
TATGCTTATGCTTATGCTTATGCTTATGCTTATGCTTATGCTTATGCTTATGCTTGATATAAATATGAAAAAAAATCGAAATTTTAATGCTTGACTTAGCTTTGAAAAAGCTGAAAAAGAGAAGTGTAAATTTGGTTTTCACCAATAAGGAAAGTGTGCATTTTTGCTTTTTTGCCAAACTCTATATCGCTCATAGAGTCTCCGACCATAATGCTTTTCTGAAATTCAATTTCAGGAAATTGTTTTTTTGCTTTTAGCGCCATGCCAATATTTGGCTTTCGCATTTCTGAGTTTTCTTGAGCTAGTTTTGGGGCGTGGTATATAGCGTCTATTCGTCCGCCGGCTTGTTGTACTTTGCCTAGTAAATGTTGATGAATTGAGTTTAAATTTGATTCAGTCATTAGTCCTTTACCTATACCTTGTTGGTTTGTAACAACTATTATTTTTCCAAAAACCTTAGAACATTCAACTATAGCGTGAAGAGCATTTGGTAAAAATTCAAATTCACCAATGTTTTTTACATAGTCGTTTTCAATTTTTTTATTAATCACTCCATCTCTATCTAGAAAAAGAGTCCAACTTTTATTTATATTAGAAAGTCTCACTTTTTGTTATTATGGAAATGGGCTTCTACAATTTGGCAAATAGTATGGCCAATAAACAAATGCATTTCTTGAATTCTTGCAGTATTTTTACTAGGAACACAAATAAATGTCTGGCATAAAGTTGCCATTTCTCCTTTTAGCTCGGAACCTAAACCTATAGTATGTAAGCCCATTTGATTGGCCTTTTTGATGGCCTTAATTATATTTTTAGAGTTTCCTGAGGTAGACATAGCGATTAGCACATCCCCTTTATTTGCTTTTGCTTCAACCATTCTAGAATAAATGTGCTCAAATCCGTAATCGTTTGAAACAGCAGTGAGGTATGAGGTGTCGGTGTGCAAAGCTTCAGCGTTCATAGGAGCTCTATCTAAATAGTATTTTCCAGTAAATTCGGAAGCAATATGTTGGGCATCGGCGGCAGAACCACCGTTTCCACAGATTAGTAATTTTTTGTTTTTATCAAATTGTTTGATAATAATGCTACAGGCTAATTCTATATTTTTTATTAGCTCAGGGTCGTTATTAACAGCTTGAACTAGCTGCACTGATTCTTCAATATTATTTTTTATGATATCATACATAGGTTTAGCATTTATTAGCTAATAAATATATTTCTTTAGTTAATTTATTCCAGCTGTATTTTTTCTTTTCTTCAATTATATTTTTTGTCATGTGAGTAACATCTGTTTGTGCAAAGAAACGATTAACCCCTTGTGCGACTTGTTCTTTATTAGGCTCAACTAAATACCCAACTTTTTCATCTGGACACATTTCTTTTAATCCGCCAACATTAGTAACAACCATTGGCTTATTAAAATGGTATGCAATTTGGGTTACGCCACTTTGAGTTGCAGATTTATATGGCTGAACAACTAAATCGCTAGCACAGAAGTAATACCTTACATCCCTATGATCAACAAATCCGTCTACGTCAATAATTTTATCTTTTAAGTTGTTTTTTTCAATAAGGTCAGAATAAAACTCTTTGTTAGAATAATATTCTCCTGCAATAATAAGCTTAACGTTTTTATTGTCAATTAATGGCATTGCGTTTAATAGTAAATCTAGCCCTTTGTAATCTCTTATTAATCCAAAAAATAATATATACTTATATTTTGATTCAAGATTTAGCTTTTTTAGTGCAGCTTCTTTACTAACGCTTTCTCCAAAATTATCGTAAACAGGATGAGGAGAAACAACCTTAGGTTTCAAACTATCAAATTGCTCTATATCTTTTAAAACAGAATCAGAAAGCGCTAAAAAGGCGTGGCAATTTTTTACAAATAGATTGCTTAAAAACTTATCTCCCATTCTTGATTCGTGAGGAATCATGTTATGAACTATAGACACAATTTTAGACTTTTTATTACTCTTAATTTTATTGGCTACAGTCGATAGGCATGGAGACATAAATGGAAGCCAATATCCTATTATAACTAGATCGTATTTTTCTTTTTTTATTCTGTTTCCTGTCCTTAGCCAATTTATTGGACTCAAAGAATTAAGCGCTCTTTTTATATTAAGGTTTTTAGGCGGCATGCCTTTGCTAAACTGCGATTTTCCTGGAAAAATAAAGTTAGGATATTGAAGGGTGAAGGTATATATATTTACCTGGTGACCTTCTTCTTGAATTTGATAAGCTAACCTTTCGTTGAAATTGGCTAGACCACCTCTATAAGGAAATGCTGTTCCGATAATTGCAATCTTCATAAAACCAAATTAGTTTGTTTAGCTTTAAAGCTCATTAAAGAGCTGATCTAAATTGTTTAAGAAAACGTATATCGTTTTCGAAAAACATTCTTAAGTCTTTGACCTGGTATTTTAGCATAGCTATACGCTCTATTCCCATTCCAAAGGCATATCCGGTATACTTTTCAGGGTCAATTCCGCAGTTTTTAAGCACGTTAGGGTCAACCATTCCACAACCAAGAATTTCGAGATATCCGGTATATTTACAAACGTTGCATCCTTTTCCGGAACAGATATTGCACGAAACATCTACTTCGGCGCTCGGTTCTGTAAAAGGAAAGTAGGAGGGCCTTAGTCTTATTTCAGTTTTTTCACCAAACATTTCTTTAGCAAAATATAATAGCGCCTGTTTTAAATCAGCAAACGAAACATTTTTATCAATATATAAACCTTCTACTTGATGAAAAATACAATGGGCTCTAGCAGATATCGCTTCGTTTCTGTATACTCTACCAGGTGAAATGGTTCTTATGGGTGGTTGATTAGACTCCATATACCTTACCTGAACAGACGAGGTGTGAGTACGCAATAAAATATCTGGGTTTGTTTGAATAAAAAAAGTGTCCTGCATATCTCTAGCAGGATGCTCTTGAGGCAAGTTTAGAGCTGTAAAATTATGCCAATCGTCTTCGATTTCAGGCCCTTCTGATACATTAAAACCAATGCGTTTGAAAATATCTACGATTTCATTTCTTACCAGAGAAAGTGGATGACGACTTCCTATATTTTCTAGGGTAATAGGTTTGCTTAAGTCTTGACCTGAAAACGAACTTACATCTTCAACAAACATAGTTTTACTAGCTTCTAATGTTTGCTGTACATTTTGTTTTAATTGATTTAGTATTTGACCAAATTCTTTTTTTTGGTCGTTTGGAACATTTTTAAAAGAAGCAAATAATTGATTCATTACTCCTTTTTTACCAAGGTATTCTAGTCTAAAGGCCTCTAATTGTTCTGGACTTTGGGCAACGAAATCAGCCACTTTTTGTAAGTGTTGTTCAACGTCTTTAATCATTGGTTAATGATTTTTACTTTCATTACAATATCCGTTAATGGCCTATTTCTTTGATCTCTTTTTGCTTTAGCAATTTTAGAAACAACATCAATTCCTTCTATTACCTGGCCAAAAACAGTATAAGAACCGTCTAAATGCGGGGTTCCGCCTACTGTAGAATATGCTTGCTTTTGTTCATCTGAAAAAGTTACTTCTAATTTCTTTTCAAATAAAGCAAGTCTTTCAGCGCTTTGAACTTCTCCCTCAACAATATAAAATTGAGATCCGGAAGATTCTTTTTTAGGGTTTACGCCATTTGGCATTCGAGCGGCAGCAAGAGCACCTTTTTTATGAAAAAATTTGGAATTAAATTCTGCAGGAATAGTATAACCTGGACCACCATTACCTAATTCTACATTTGGTAAGGCGTTTTTAGAGTCAGGATCGCCTCCTTGAATCATGAATCCAGGAATAACTCTATGGAACAAACTTTGGTTTAGGTAACCGCTTTTGGCTAACTTTATAAAATTATCTCTGTGCTGAGGAGTCTCGTTGTATAATTCCACAACAATATCACCAACATTGGTATTGATTAGCACATTTATATTTTCTTGGGCAAAAGTTGAAAAAGCAATTATTAAGCTTGAAAATAATATTAAATACGTTTTCATTGGATTTACTATCTTTGTTTGATAAAGCAAATTTAACAAATATTAACCTCATAATGAAAAGTAATCGTTTTCTCCTTCTAATATTATTATCTTTTTCTTTAACATCGTGTTATAAAGAGCCCCTAACAAAAGGGATTATAACAGTGTTTGACGAGCAAGGAAACACCGTTAGCAATGTAGAGGTTAGGTTAAGTCAGGAGGATTACTCTGGAGTTGAGCAAACCTACATAGAGAATACCCAGTATTCTGATGAAAGAGGGCAGTCTGAGCATGTATTAGAAAATGAAGCGATTATGAATATTGACGCCGTTTTGTACGACGCTAATAACCTCGATACTTTGTATTATGGTCCTTCTACTATTCGTTTAGTTTATGGCAAAACTATTTACAAGAATGTACAATTGTTGCCATTCTAATCGAAGTATTCCACTATTGCTTCTTTAATCAATTTGTTTTGTTCTTTAGGAGCTAAATGAGGTAGTTTTTCTGTTGCTTGCCAGTGTGGCCATCCATCTTTATCGTGGCCACTAAAAGTATAATAACCCCACTGACTTAATAAAGCACAAACAGCAATATGCATGACATCTAGCTTTTGATTTTTATTAAGTTTACTATATCCTAAGCCTAGTTCTTGAAGTCCAATTAAAAATAAAATAGCTTGTAAATCTATGTCTTGTCCAAACCTTTGCTCTAAAGATTTGACCGTTTTAATCCATTTTATTTGAAAACTATCTTCCATGTAACAAAAATAGTATTTTTGAAGTCGATATGAATTATTTAGATGTTGTTTTGTCTGTTCCGTTATTGTGGGGCCTTTATAAAGGGGTAACTAGAGGAATTATAAAAGAGTTAAGCACTTTGTTAGCGCTTATATTAGGTGTATATGGAGCTATTAACTATTCTGATCTTCTTTCGCCAATTCTTGCTGATTTCATTACTATTGGCGAAGACTATCAATCTATTTTTAGTTTTTCGCTTGTTTTTATTTTAATTGTATTAGTTGTTCGCTTACTAGGAGCTTTACTAGATAAGCTAATTAGCCTTGTTTCTTTAACCGTTTTTAGTCGTTTGGCTGGAGCATTATTCGGAATATTTAGAATGGCGTTTCTATGCAGTGCACTGTTGTTGGTTGTTAATACGCTAAATAATCGAATTGAAATAATACCTCATGATGATATAGAACAATCTCTTTTATTTCAGCCTATTTCCGATTTAGTCCCTCTAATGTCGTCAGAAACTGGTCATGGCGAAAGCATTATAGAAAATGCTAAAAAAACACTCCAAAATGTAGAGCAGAGTATTATTCCTTAATTGCCGCTACCCCTGGCAATTCTTTGCCCTCTAAATATTCTAGCATTGCTCCTCCACCAGTTGACACATAACTTACCTGTTCAGATAAATTGTATTTATTTATAGCGGCAACCGAATCACCCCCTCCAACTAGGGTAAACGCGCCTTTTTTTGTGGCATTTACTAAAGAGTTTGCAATTGCTTTTGTACCGTTTGAAAAATTATTCATTTCAAAAACCCCCATTGGTCCATTCCACAAAATTGTTGCGGAATCTTCAATTGTTTTAGAAAATAAATTTATTGTTTCTTGACCTATATCTAAACCAAGATAGCCTTCTTGGACTTGATCAATTTTAGATTTTAAAATCTTAGAGTCATTACTAAAGGAGTCGCCATTAACCGAATCTACTGGAATTAATAAACGAACGTTTTTAGCTTTTGCTAGGCTAATAATTTCCAACGCTAACTCTAATTTATCGTTTTCCACTAAAGAGTTTCCTATTTCACCACCCATTGCTTTAACAAAAGTATAAGTCATTCCTCCCCCAATAATTAAATTATCAACGGTATCCAAAAGTCTAGAAATGATAGTGATTTTACTAGAAACCTTAGCTCCACCCATAATTGCCGTTAATGGTCGTTTAGCATCCAATAGCACTTTGTCTATGTTGACAATCTCTTTGTTCATTAGACTCCCAAAACATTTATTTTGGTCAAAAAAGGAAGCAATAACAGCAGTAGATGCGTGGGCTCTATGGGCTGTGCCGAAAGCATCATTTACAAATATGTCTCCAAGTTTAGAAAGTTCTTGTGCAAAATGTTTGTCGCCCTCAACCTCTTCTTTATAAAACCTTAAATTTTCTAAAAGTAAAACTTCTCCATTTTTTAAATTAGAAGAAGCTTTTTGGGCTTTTTTACCTATGCAATCATTTATAAACTGGACTTTTACTTTAAGTAGATCAGAGAGGTGCTGTACTAAGTGAGCCAAAGACAAGGCATCATTTGCTTCTCCTTTTGGTCTTCCTCTATGAGACATTACAATTACAGCACCTCCATCTTTAATAATTTTTGTAATAGTCGGGATAGCTGCTTTTATTCTAGAGTCATCAGTAATAATCATTTCTTTGTTCATAGGAACATTAAAGTCAACTCTTACTAATGCTTTTTTTCCTTTAAAGTTAATGTCGTTAAATGTCTTCATTATCATATTTTTTGCAAATGTAAAACGAATTAATTACTTACCTTTGATTGTAGCATCAAATTAATTATGAATTTCGATCAAATACCTGGAAATAATAATATTAAAAGACAATTGTCTCTAGCAGTAGAGCATGATCGAATAAGTCACGCCCATTTGTTGTGTGGCGATGATGGGTCTTCTAGCTTAGCTATGGCTTGGGCATTTTCTAAGTTTCTTACTTGCCAGGACAGAATAAATTCAGATTCTTGTGGAAAATGCTCTTCATGTTTAAAGCAAGAAAAGATGTCTCATCCAGATGTTCATTGGGTTTTTCCGGTTACTACTAGTAGAGGGAGCAATCCGACAAGCGATATGTTTATTGAAGAGTTCAGGTCTTTTTTAATAGAACAGCCCTTTTCAAATGAAATGGATTGGAATCAAAAGTTAGGAGCTTCAAATAAACAGGTTTTTATAGGGGTTAAAGAGTCTGCCGAGCTAGCTCAAAAAATGGTGTTAAAACCTTACGAGGGTTCTTATAGAATTGTTATAGTTTGGCAAGCAAATAAAATGCACGATTCAGCTTCAAATAAACTGTTAAAGCTGTTGGAGGAGCCTCCAGAAAAAACAGTTTTTATTCTTGTCTCCTCTCAAAAAGACCAATTGTTAGACACGATAATATCTAGAGTTCAAACCACTGATATTGGTTCTATAACTGATCAAGAAATGAACTCCTATCTCCTTCAAAAATTTGATCTGGGACAAGATAAAAGAGAACAAATAATGTTGCTAAGTTCCGGAAATTTAGGCCAAGCAATAAAAATGAGTCAAGATCGAGACCGCTCTGTTTCTTTAGCCCCATTATTTCAATCTTGGATGCGAATAAATTACGGCGCAAAAATACCTGAGTTAAGTCAATGGATAGACTCTTTTTCAAAACTTGCAAGAGAAGAGCAAAAAGAGTTTATACAATATGGACTGCATATAGTCAGAGAATGTTTAATACATAATTTTGGACCAACTCAGCTACAAAGATTAAGCAAGGAGGAGCTCTTGTTTTGTAAAAAGTTTGCCCCATTTATAAATGAAAATAATGCAGAAAGTATAATAGAAGAGTTTGAGTTAGCTTATCTTCACATAAGCAGAAACGCAAATACTAAAATAGTATTTATGGACCTCTCTCTTAGATTAGTCTTACTTCTACGCACTAAAAGTTTAACTTTGCAAAAAACTAAAAACTAAATAATTATGGGATGTGGAAGCTGTTCTTCAGGAGGTTGTTCTAGTGGTTTACCCAGAGGTTGTAATAACAATGGTAGTTGTGGATCTGGAGGGTGTAACAAATTAACTGTCTTTGATTGGCTTTCTAACATTAATCTTCCTAGTCAAAGATCTAACTTTAACGGAATTGAAGTCCGTTTTAAAGGTAGTAGAAAAGAGTTTTTTTATAATGAAAAAAAACTGGCTCTAAAAGAAGGAGATGTTATTGCTGTTGAAGGAAGCCCTGGTCATGATATAGGTGTTGTTTCTATTGTTGGTGAATTAGCAAGGCTACAGTTCAAGAAAAAATATAAAAAACCTGAACTAGATTTGCTAAAAAAAGTATATCGAATAGCTAAAGAAAATGATATTAAAAAGTGGCAAGATGCAGTAGATTTGGAAGAAAGTACGATGCATGTAGCTAGAAAATCAGCAAGTTATTTAGGGCTGAAAATGAAGATTAGCGATGTTGAATATCAAGGAGATAAAACAAAAGCAACTTTTTATTACACAGCAAATGGAAGGGTCGACTTTAGAGAATTAATTAAAAAGTTGTCTTCAGAGCTAAGAATAAAAGTTGAAATGAAGCAGATAGGTGCTCGTCAGGAGGCGTCTCGATTAGGCGGAATTGGCGCTTGCGGTAGAGAGTTATGCTGTTCGTCATGGCTTACCGATTTTAGAACAGTAAATACATCGGCAGCTAGATACCAAAACCTATCTATTAATCCTCAAAAATTAGCAGGACAGTGCGGCAAATTAAAATGTTGTTTGAACTTTGAACTTGATTCGTACATGGATGGCATTAAGGAATTTCCTAGCACTAAGCTAAAGCTTAAAAGTAAAAAAGGGAAAGCTTCTTTTTTCAAGATGGATATTTTTAAAAGATTAATGTGGTACGTTTATGAAGACAGAAACTCAGGAGGAATAATAGAGCTTCCTTTGGATAGGGTTAAAGAAATTATAGCATTGAATAAAAATGGCGAGGAACCGGACACTATCGAATTAAAAAATATTGTTGTAGAAGAAAAAATAGATTTTGAAAACGTAATAGGTCAAGACAGCATCAATAGATTTGATAACAAAACAAGATCTAAAAGAAGGAAAAAACCAAATAAAAAAAGAAGGTCTAAAAAATCATGATTAAAATTATATTCATAACATTTTTTTGCTTTTTTCTTTTTTCTTGTGACTCTAAAAGAATATTTGAAGAAAACACCAAAATTGAAGGTCAGAATTGGTTTGTTGAAGATGTTAAAAGCTATAATGTCGATATTGCCGATACCAATTCTCAAATGAATGTTTTTATTAACCTTAGACATACTTCGTCTTACTCCTTTTCCAATTTATGGGTGTTCGTAAATACCATAGATCCAGATGGTATGAAAAAAGTAGATACTCTTGAGTGTATTTTATCTCAGCCGAACGGAAAATGGCTTGGTAAAGGAGGGATTACTGGCATTTGGACTAAAAACACTTATCTTACTACTCAAAGATTTAAACAAAGTGGAGTTTATATTTTTGAAATAGAACAAGCTATGAGGTATGGAGATAAAGCAAAATTATTAAATTTAGAAGGTGTCTCTGACATAGGTTTACGAATTGAAACAGCAAATTAATTATGGGTAAATCATATAGAAAAAAAGTAATTACACTTTGGCTTTTACTTTCTAGTCCTCTTATAGTTTTGTCTGGAGTTATATATCTAACTTCAATAGGTTTCTTTGGCGCATTACCAACTTTTGATCAGCTAGAAAACCCGAAAAATAACCTAGCAACAGAAATTATATCTCACGATGGAATTGTTTTAGGAAAATATTTTTACGAAAATAGATCTAACACCAAACACTCCGAACTTCCTACTCATTTAATAAATGCTGCAATTGCTACCGAAGACATACGCTTTCACAACCACTCAGGTATTGATGCTATTGCATTACTAAGAGCAGTAAGAGGGCAGCTTTTGGGAGGTAACTCAGGAGGAGCAAGTACCATTTCTCAACAATTAGCAAAAATGCTTTTTACGGAAAGACCAGCTTCAGGATTTGAGAGAATAATGCAAAAATTTAAGGAGTGGGTTATTGCTGTTCGTTTAGAAAAGCAGTATACAAAGGAAGAAATAATGACAATGTATTTCAATAAATTTGATTTTGTAAATAATGCGGTAGGAATAAAGTCTGCTTCTCAAGTATATTTTAATACAACCCCTTCTCAACTTTCTCAACAAGAAGCCGCAATGTTAGTAGGAATGTTTAAAAATCCATCTCTTTATAACCCCAACAGAAGAGTAGAACTTACTACTAACAGAAGAAATGTGGTGCTTGATCAAATGTCTAAATACAACTTCATTACAAAAAGACAGGCCGATTCCTTAAAGTCATTACCTATTGTTTTAGATTTCAAAAAAGCGGACCATAACGAAGGTTTAGCGCCTTATTTACGAGAACACTTAAGAGGAGAATTAAAAAAATGGTGCCAAGAAAATAAAAAAGCGGATGGTACAAACTATAATTTATACACTGACGGGCTTAAAATTTATACAGGAATAAACTCCAGAATGCAAAGCCATGCTGAGCAGGCGTTAAAATCACATTTGGCCTCGTTGCAGAAAGATTTTGATAAGCATTGGAAAGGATATAGTAACGCACCTTTCCCTAAAGATTTTAGTAGAGATCAGATAAATACCATTATAGATCAGGCAATGAGAAGATCGGAAAGGTATAGGTTGTTAAAAAAAGCAGGCAAATCTAAAAAAGAGATTAAAAAAATATTTGATAAAAAAGTGGCGATGTCTATATTTTCTTGGAAAGGAGAAATTGACACAATCATGTCACCAAGAGACTCAATTAAATACTATAAGTTTTTTATTCGATCAGGAATGATGAGCATGGAGCCTAGCACTGGTCTTGTAAAGGCTTACGTAGGAGGCATAAATTACAAACACTTTAAATACGATCATGTTAAAGTTGGAAAGAGACAAGTGGGCTCAACGTTCAAGCCGTTTCTTTATGCTTTAGCTATGCAAGAAGGCCTTTCTCCTTGTGACGAAGTGCCAAACGTGCCTGTGATTTTTGAAAGAGATGCCTGGGGGCTCTCTCAAGATTGGATTCCAAAAAATTCTGATTCAAAATATGAAGGGATGTTAATTAGCATGAAGTTTGGTCTTGCTAATTCTATTAACACGATTACCGCCTATATTATGAAACAGTTTGGCCCTCATGCCGTTTTAGATCTTGCAAGAAAAATGGGCATAACTAACGATCTTCAGCCTGTACCCTCTATATGCTTAGGTACTTTTGATTTGTCGGTTTACGAAATGGTAGGAGCATATTCAACCTTTGTTAATAAAGGGTTGTGGACAGAGCCTATGTTAATTACTCGCATAGAAGATAAAAATGGAGTTATAATTCAAGAATTTCAACCTAAAGTAAATGAGGCAATGAGTAAAAAAACGGCCGACATAATGGTCAGATTGTTGCAGGGTGTTGTTGATGGAGTATATAACCCTGCTGCTGAAATTACAATGGGTACTGGAGTAAGGTTGCGAAGAAAATATAAATTTGAAAACAATATAGGCGGAAAAACCGGAACTACTCAGAATAATTCGGATGGGTGGTTTATGGGAATTACTCCACAACTAGTTACTGGAGTATGGTCTGGAAATGAAGATAGATCTGCGCATTTTAGAACAACATATTACGGACAGGGAGCAAATATGGCTTTGCCAGTATGGGCGGAATACATGCAAAGGGTATATAATGACTCCTTAGAATTAGGTATATATCCACAAGAATTTGATATACCTGCTTCTATCGACATTTTACTAGATTGCCAAGCAAATAAACAAGGAAATGAAAACTTTCTAGAAGAAGAATTTTAATAAGCTTATGATAAATAAAAAAAGAGAATCAATAGACGAAGCACTTGAAGGGGTGAAAGATGGTATGACTTTTATGCTTGGAGGATTTGGGTTGTGTGGAATTCCCGAAAACTCTATTCAAGCGTTAGTTAAAAAAGGAATAAAAAACCTTACCTGTATTTCAAACAATGCAGGAGTCGATGATTTTGGACTGGGGTTATTACTACAAAAGAAACAAATAAAAAAAATGATTTCTTCTTATGTAGGAGAAAATGCCGAATTTGAAAGGCAAATGTTAAGTGGCGAATTAGAAGTCGATTTAATTCCTCAAGGCTCATTAGCGGAAAGATGTAGAGCATCAGGAGCAGGGATACCTGCATTTTTTACTCCTGCAGGTTACGGAACAGAAATTGCCGAAGGAAAAGAAGTGAGAAGCTTTAATGGGAAGCCCCATATTTTAGAAACGGCCTTATACGCTGATTTTGCTTTTGTAAAAGCATGGAAAGGAGACACTGCAGGAAACTTAATTTATAAAGGAACCGCTAAAAACTTTAATCCCATGATGGCGATGGCAGGAAAAATTACTGTTGCTGAGGTTGAACATTTAGTGCCCGCAGGAGATTTAAGCCCAAATGAAATTCATACACCTGGAATATTTGTACAAAGAATAGTTCAAGGAAAAGATTATGAAAAGCGAATAGAACAACTTACAGTAAGAAAAAAATAACATGGCTTTAGATAAAATAGGTATAGCAAAACGTATTGCCCAAGAATTACAGGACGGAACATATGTTAATTTAGGAATTGGAATTCCAACCCTAGTAGCAAATTATGTGCCAAGATCTATAAATGTAGAGTTTCAATCGGAAAATGGTGTTTTAGGAATGGGACCCTTTCCTTTTGAAGGAGAAGAGGACGCAGACTTAATAAATGCAGGAAAACAGACAATAACTCATTTAGATGGAGCGGCTTATTTTGATTCTGCAACTAGTTTTTCGATGATTAGAGGAAAGCATGTACAACTCACTGTTTTGGGGGCAATGGAAGTCTCTGAAAATGGAGACATTGCAAATTGGAAAATACCTGGTAAAATGGTTAAAGGTATGGGAGGAGCAATGGATTTAGTTGCCTCTGCAGAAAATATAATTGTAGCCATGATGCATACCAATAAGGCTGGACAAAGTAAATTACTTAGTGAATGCAGCTTACCTCTAACAGGCGTTGCTTGCGTGAAAAAGATAGTTACAAATTTAGCCGTTTTAGAAGTAGTTAAAAATAAAGGATTTAGACTTTTAGAAAGAGCTCCCGGGGTAAGTGTCGAAGAAATAAAAGAGGCTACTTATGGCAATTTAATTATCGAAAATGACATTCCAGAAATGAAACTATAATAAAAAAAGATAGAACTTTCGCTCTATCTTTCTCCTTAACCTTAACAAGTGTCATGAAACAAAGGATTGTTTCATAGTATAAATGTAAGACCATTATTTCCATTTAAAAAGCCTTTTTCGACTGATTCGATAACTTTCTGATAAGGTTGTGTTTTTTACAGACAAATGCACAAAATAAAAAAAGGTAGAGATTCAATCTCTACCTTTTTGTCTTAACTTAAAAAATTCTGCTAGAAGTTTTATTTCTATTTTAAAACGTTGTTATTAACTAACTTCTATTAAATAACAAAAATTTTCTAAACTTATTGTATTACTTTTTTTAAATTAATTATTAAGACGGATTTACTTTAATATTTTCTTTCTTACCCTCAGGTATTGCTTCAATAAGTTGTTTTGTATAAGCTGTTTTTGGGCTTTCATAAATTTGATCTGCATCACCCATCTCTTCTATTTTCCCTTCTTGCATTACCACCATTCGATCACTCATATATTTTACAACAGATAAATCATGGGATATGAATATATATGTTAATCCAAATTCTTCTTTTAATTCATTTAGAAGGTTTAAAACTTGTGCTTGAACCGAAACATCAAGTGCTGAAACAGACTCATCACAAATAATGAACTTAGGGTTAACCGCTAAAGCTCTTGCAATTCCTATTCTTTGTCTTTGTCCACCGGAAAATTCGTGGGGATATCTGTTAAAATGATCAGCACTCAAGCTTACTTTTTCTAATAATTCTTCTACTCTTTTTTTTCTTTCGTCATCATTATCAAGGATTTTATGAACCTGCATAGGTTCAATAATAGCATTTCCAATTGTCATTCTAGGGTTTAAAGACGAATATGGGTCTTGAAAAATAATCTGCACTTCTTTTCTAAATTCTCTTAGCTCTTTTTCGTTAAAGTCAGAAATGTTTTTCCCTTTGTAAATCATCTGACCATCCGTTGGTTCATTTAATCTAAGAATTGTTCTCCCTGTTGTTGTTTTTCCGCAACCTGATTCGCCTACTAATCCTAGTGTTTCGCCAGGAAAAACATCAAATGTAACATCGTCTACTGCTTTAACATAATTTGAGATTCCTCCAAAGAATCCATTTCTAATTGGGAAATGGGTTTTAAGATTTTTAATTTGAAGTAGAGGTTCGTTCTTGTAAAGCTTCTCTAAACGACCCTCTCTATGCTTTTTTGAAACAACGAGATCTTTAGTAAACTCTTCTACAGAGACTTCATTTGCAATTGAATTACCATCTTTATCTGTTTTCATAAAATCAGAAACCGTTGGTAAAAAAGTATATCTTTTGTCTAATGGGGGTCTGCAAGCTAAAAGGCCTTTTGTGTAAGGATGTTTTGGCTCGTTGAATATATCCCAGACCGATCCTTGTTCTACAATTTTTCCTTTATACATTACGATTACTTTGTCGGCTAATTCTGCAATCACCCCTAAATCGTGTGTAATAAAAAGAATTCCCATATCATGTTCCTTTTGGAGGTTTTTCATTAGCTCCAAAATAGTTTTTTGAACTGTTACATCTAATGCTGTTGTTGGTTCGTCTGCAATTAGTATTGAAGGCTTGCAAGACATTGCCATGGCAATCATAACCCTTTGTTTTTGACCTCCAGATATTTGATGAGGGTATGTACTGAAAATTCTTTCAGGATCAGGAAGCTGTACTTCTTCAAATAAACTTATAGTTAAAGCTTTAGCTTCTTTTATTGTAATGTCTTGATGCAACATTATTGCTTCCATTACTTGATCTCCACAAGTGAAAACGGGGTTTAGTGAGGTCATGGGTTCCTGAAATATCATTGCTAAATCATTTCCCCTATAAGTTCTCATTTCTTTTTCACTAATCTGCACTAGATCAATCTTTTTATTGTCCTTAGCATGATAGATAATCTCACCATTTGAAATTCTCCCCGGTGGGTTTGGTATTAATCGCATTGAAGAAAGAGAGGTCACAGATTTTCCAGAGCCAGATTCTCCAACGATTCCTATCGTTTCTCCCTTGTTGAGGGTGAAACTTACGTTATTAACGGCTTTTAAAATATTACCTTCTGTTTCGAATTCTGTAACCAGATTTTTAAACTCTAATAATGGCTTGCTCATAATGCTATAATTTGGACGATTAAGTTACTTCTATTCATTGATTTATGCAACCTCAATTTGAGTATCTGTTAAAAGCTTTTCGCCTTTATATTTTAAAAATAATTGAGCTACTGTTAAAGTATCTTTTTGACAGTAATTTTTTATTCTTTCTAGGTTGTTTTCTCCCCAATATACCGAGGAGACCTGCGACCCTTCAATGTCATCTTTTGGAGTAGGAATTTTAAACAATGCTGCTAGTAGATTAATTGATGTAAAATGCTTGTAATCGCCAAATTTCCAAAGTTCCATTGTGTCTAAGTGTTTTATTTCCCAAGGTTTTTTTCCAGCTATTTTCAAAATTTTTGGTAAACGAATGTTGTTAATTAACATTCTTCTACACAAAAAAGGATAATCAAACTCTTTGCCATTATGAGCGCATAAATAGTGGTCTTTATTGTTAAAGTTTTGATTAAGCAGGTCGTTAAATTCTAATAAAAGATCTTTTTCTTGATGGCCATAAAATGATTTAATACGAAAGATAGGAGTTTCTTTTTTCCTGTAAATATAACCAACTGAAATACATACAATTTTTGCAAATTCTGCCATCACACCTGATTTTTTTGAAAAAAAATCAATGGCGCTTATATCCTTACGTTGGTGCTTAGTTTTTTCATCCCATAATTTTTGAAATATTGGATCTAAATTCGAAAAGTCTTTTGCTATAGGAACTGTTTCTATGTCTAAAAATAAAATGTTATTTAAGTTTATTTCATCAAACATAGTTTTGTCTTATATTTTAAAATTAGCAGTTTCAACAAACTTAGTATATAATAAATAAAAACGCTACTTATTACTCGATTACATTAAAATCAATTCGTGTAAAAAAAAGCCCACCTCTTGGTATAAGAGTATGGGCTTTAAAAAAATGATTTTAGTTTAGGTTTAAAAGTATGTTTGCAAGATTTTCTGTTCTTAGTTCAGCAACTCTACTTATTGTTATTCCGTTAAAGCTATGGCCAACCAGTATAACATTTTGCTCTTGCTCGTCTATTATATTAGTAATAGTATTGACATAGCTTTCCATTGTAACTTCAGTGTTGGGAGTACTGTCTTTTCCGTGAGCAGGTAAGTCAGGAGTAATAACAGTATGTCCCTTTTCTCTTAACTTTTGAGCTACTTCAGACCACTGCCAAGCTCCTAGCCAAGCAGAATGGACTAAAACATAGGTTTCTTTTTCAGAAACAATTTCAGAGGAGCAACTTTCTTCTTTTGATTGATTGTTGCATCCTGTTTGAATGATTGATAGCAAAATAAATGCAATCAGGGGTAAGATTTTTTTTGACATTTTTTTAAGAATTTAATTAATAATTCACACCATTAATAGGAGAAGGGTTTATTTAGTAAAATATAAATAATATGTAAACTAGAATTAGTTATTGCAATATACATTTTAGTGTATTATATGAGTTTTCCATGATAAGAAGATTAGCTTTAAGTCTTTAATTATAGCAAAGATAAAAAAAACTATATAAGTTCCATTTTAAAAATAGAAGCTAAGTGAACTCTTAGTTTATTTTTTACTTCTTTTATATCTACCTTTTTGCCTAGCTCTTTTTCCATTGATGTTACAGACTTGTCAACGATTCCACATGGGATAATATTACCGAAATAGTCTAAATCAGGATTAACATTAAATGCAAAACCATGCATGGTAACCCACCGGCTAGACCTAACTCCTAAAGCACATATTTTTCTTGCGTTTTTTGTCCCACTTTCTAGCCAAACACCAGTTTCGCCATCAGACCTAGAAGATTCAATACCATATTCTTTAAGGGTCAAAATAACAGCCTCCTCTAAAAATCGCAAGTATTTATGAATGTCAGTAAAGAAGTTTTCTAAATCTAAAATGGGGTAGCCGACAATTTGTCCCGGACCGTGGTACGTAATGTCGCCCCCTCGGTTTATTTTATGAAAAGTAGCTCCTCTTGATTTTAAATACTCTTCGTTTACCAACAAATTACTTTCGTTACCACTTTTACCTAAGGTATATACATGGGGATGTTCACAAAAAAGTAGATAGGACTGAGTTTCTAGATGAATTTCTTCTTTCCTATTCTTACGTTTTACTGCTATTATCTGATCAAATAGTTTTTCTTGATAATCCCAAGCTTCTTTATAATCAATTTGACCTAAATCTTGAAAAACTACTTTTACCATTTATACTTTTGCTAATGCTCCTTTTAAATAATTTATAACGTCGATTTCTATAGCATCAACATCATTCATCTCTGAAAGATACCAAGAGACCCAATCCCCTAAGTTTATGTGATATAAGGTGTTTTCTATTTTAGAATCTCCTTTACTCCAAATCTCTGTAATATTATTTGTAAACTTAGAGATGACATCTTTATTAATATCTATTCTTACCTGATTTCTAGAGTAATCACTTTTGTTTCTGAAGTAAACAACCGATAGTTTTTCTGTATTTATTCTCCACCCTAATAATTCGTTATGATTCATTTCAGGCACTACATGATGCCAGCATAACATTTTACTGTTTTCGTTGATTTGTTGACGAAAACGGACTCCAACTCCTTCAAACCCTGCTGCAGTATAAATAACTGGTGTTGTTCCGAACATTTTTTTTGCTAAGCTTTTAGCTTCACTTTGAATGCCTTCTTTTTCTCTATCTAATAATTCTAATGATTTATTGAAGTCTAACAAAAAACTATCATCGATAAGATTATAATGGTTAAACATAAAAAACAATTGAGTAAACGAATAGCCAAACATTGCTCTTGGAGGATGTCCACCAGGAATAGTTATTAAGTTATATCCATTTTCTTTAGCCATTTTTTCTAAAGCCCCTCCAGAAGAGATACATGCAATATGAGCGCCTTTTTCTTGGCAAGATTTTAAAGCAAACAAAGTTTCTTCGGTATTTCCAGAATACGAAGAAGCAATGACCAATGTATTTTTTCCTACATAATTTGGAATGCTGTAGTCTTTAGAACCATTGACTGGGACGTTTACCTTGTCGGCAACTAAATCGTTTAATATAGTGCCTCCTATTCCAGAGCCCCCCAATCCACAAATTAAAACATTGTCTATTTGTCCGTCGTAAGCTTTGAGCTCACTTGCTTTACCAATTTCTAAAGCATCTCTTAAGTGATCAGTAAAAGCACTGATATAGTCGTTCATTTTCATATTTATCAAAGGTTTTGGGGTAAATTCAATATTGACTACGAAAGTACAAAAACACATGTTAATTTATTAATATCTTTGTTCAAAATTTAAACTATGAGCACATTGTTTACCGAACAAGAATTAGTTAGGAGAGAATCATTACAAAAATTAATTGACTTGGGCATTAATCCATATCCTGCAGACTTATATGAAGTCGATGAATATTCTAGCTCAATTAAGTCTAATTTTAAGCAAGAGGGAGAACAAAAAAAGGTCAAGATTGCAGGAAGATTGATGAGCAGAAGAATTATGGGTAAAGCTGCTTTTGCAGAGCTTCAAGACAGTAAAGGCAGAATTCAACTCTATTTTAATAGAGATGAAATTTGTGGTGGCGAGGATAAAACAATGTATAATACTGTGTTTAAAAAGTTGTTAGATATTGGTGATTTTATTGGTGTTGAAGGCTTTATTTTTACAACTAAAGTAGGGGAAATATCTGTTCATGTTGAGAAATTCACTGTCTTAACAAAAACGCTTAGGCCTTTACCTTTGCCTAAAACAGATAATGACGGAAATGTATACGATGCATTTACAGACCCTGAAAAAAGATATAGACAACGCTATGTAGATTTAGTGGTTAATCCTCAAGTAAAAGATGCATTTATAAAACGGACAAAACTTACTAACTCAATAAGAGAGTTCTTAAATGATAGCGATTATCTCGAGGTAGAAACTCCAATATTGCAACCAATTTACGGAGGTGCAGCAGCTCGTCCTTTTAAAACTCACCACAATACATTGGATATGCCTTTGTATTTAAGAATTGCTAATGAACTATACCTTAAGCGATTAATTGTAGGAGGGTTTGATGGAGTTTATGAATTTTCTAAGGATTTTAGAAATGAAGGAATGAGTCGTTTTCATAATCCAGAGTTTACACAAGTTGAGCTTTATGTAGCATATAAAGATTATAATTGGATGATGGATTTGGTAGAAGAGATGGTGGAGAAAATAGCAATTGATATTCATGGAAAAACAGAAGTACAAGTGGGAGATAATATCATCAACTTTCAAAGACCATGGAAAAGATTTACCATGTATGAAGCTATCGAGCATTTTACTGGAGTAGATATTTCCAAAATGGATGAAAAAACAATGGCAAAAGCAGCGAAAGATTTAGGTGTTGACGTAGATTCATCAATGGGAAGAGGTAAATTAATTGATGAAATTTTTGGAGAAAAATGTGAAGGGCAGTTAATACAGCCTACTTTTATAACTGACTATCCGGTAGAGATGTCGCCTCTAGCTAAAAAGCATCGAACACAAGAGGGCTTAGTGGAACGATTTGAAGCGATCTGTAATGGTAAAGAAATTTGTAACGCCTTTTCTGAACTCAACGACCCTATCGATCAAAGAGAAAGATTTGAAGAACAGCTAATACTAGCTCAAAGAGGAGACGAAGAAGCTATGGTGCTTGATGATGATTTTATTAGAGCAATTGAATACGGAATGCCCCCAACGGCTGGGCTAGGCTTAGGTATAGATCGATTAAGTATGATAATGACAAATAGCAACTCTATACAAGACGTATTGTTTTTTCCTCAAATGAAAGCTGAAAATAAAATTAAAAAAGAAGATTAGTTGGACAGCAATACTAAAATAGCAGTGATTGGAGGTGGGTCGTGGGCGACAGCTATAATAAAGATGTTGTCGGAAAATCATAATAATATTTCTTGGTGGATGCGAAATCAAGACACTATTGACCATATTAAGAAATATGGAAACAATCCTAATTATATTAGCGCTGCTGAATTATTTCCTAATAAACTTACTATCTCTAATGATATAAATAAAATTGTTAATGATGCCGACTGCCTAGTTTTAGCGGTGCCCTCAGCCTTTATAAGGACTACCCTTAAGCAATTAGAAAATCCGATTAGCAATAAATTTGTTGTTTCTGCTATTAAAGGAATTGTTGCTGAAAAAAATAGAATTATCGGCGAATATTTACATAATAAATACGATGTGCCTTTTGATAAAATAGGCGTGCTGACAGGTCCTTGTCATGCAGAAGAAGTAGCTTTAGAAAGACTTTCGTTTTTAACAGTTGCTTGTGAAGACATAGAAAATGCTCAGTGGTTTGCAAATCAAATTTCCTGCAGGTACATTAAAACAAATGTATCGGAAGACATTTTCGGAACAGAAATAGCAGCTGTTTTGAAAAATGTAATAGCAATTGCATCTGGAGTTTGCCATAGTTTAGGTTATGGAGATAATTTTCAATCGGTTTTAGCATCTAATGCAATACGAGAAATAAAGCGATTTGTAGACGGTGTCCATCCCATAAAAAGAGATATTAACGAATCAGCTTATTTAGGTGATTTACTGGTAACAATGTATTCTCAGTTTAGTAGAAATAGAACCTTCGGCAACATGATTGGTAAGGGTTATTCTGTAAAATCTGCACAATTAGAGATGAATATGGTTGCAGAAGGGTACTATGCAGTAAAATGCATAAAAGAATTAAATGAAGAATATAAGATTGAAATGCCTATTAATGATGCCGTATATAACATCTTATACCAACGCATTTCTCCTATAATCGAGATGAGAATTTTATCGGACAAACTTAATTAGTCGTTAGGTTTTTTCAAAATGAGTTCAGTTTTATTTTGGCCTATAAGTTCAATTAATTCTTTTTTAGGTGCATTTAATACTTCTTTTACCGAACCAAAGTGACCAATAAGTAGCTCTATTGTTTTTGGTCCTATTCCGTTAATTTTGTCCAAAGACGTTCCTAGTCCAGCTTTACTTCTTCTATTTCTATGGTGATTAATTCCGAAACGATGCGCTTCATTTCTCAACTGTTGAACTATTTTTAAGGTTTCAGATCGTTTATCTAAATAAATAGGAATACTATCTCCTGGAAAATAAATTTCTTCAAGTCTTTTGGCGATACCTATAATTGCAATTTTATCCATTAACTCTAACTTTTCTAAACTTTTTATTGCT
This sequence comes from Cryomorphaceae bacterium, assembly GCA_042091225.1. GTDB lineage: Bacteria > Bacteroidota > Bacteroidia > Flavobacteriales > UBA7312 > JABAYQ01. Next base: position 33,549 of record JBELHW010000001.1, read on the forward strand.
GAGCTTAACTGACCTTTACCTCCGTCAATAACAATAAGTTGAGGTAACTCTTGGCCCTCATTTAATAGCCTCGAATATCTTCTGTAAACAACTTCTTCCATCGAAGCAAAATCGTCAGGACCCTTAACAGTTTTTATGTTAAAATGGCGATATTCTTTTTTACTAGGCTTTGCGTTACGAAAGACTACACAAGCAGCAACCGGATTTGTACCTTGAATATTGGAATTATCAAAACATTCAATATGACGAGGTTTGCGACTTAAGTGGAGGTCATGCTGCATTTGTTCTAAAATCCTGTTATTATCAAGTCGGTTTCGAAGGTCTTCATTCTTTTTAATCCTATCTTTTTGTAAATATTTAGCATTACGGAAAGAAAGATTTACTAGTTTTAATTTATCGCCTATTTTAGGGACGCTAACTTTATAATTTTGCCAAAAACTATCAATATTTATATTTACAGATGCTTCTTTAGAATCACTATCAAATCGTTGCCTCAATTCAGTAATTGCCATTATTAGAATTTCTTGATCACTTTCTTCTAGTTTCTTTTTTATCTCTAAGCTTTGAGACTGTATTATGGATCCGTTTGCTACTTTTAAGAAGTTGATGTAAGCGTAGCTTTTGTCGGAGGTTATGCTGTACACATCGACATTGTTAATGTTAGGACTAACAATGGACGATTTAGATTGGTAGTTTTCTAATAAAACAATTTTTTCTTTTATTTCTTTAGCTTTTTCGAACTCTAACTGTTCGGAATAAATTTTCATTACTGTTTTAAAATGTTGTAAAACAGAGCGAATATTTCCTTTTAAAAGTTGTTTTATTTGTTTGATGTCTTGTTCATAATCTTCTAAATCTTGTATTCCGACACACGGCCCTTTGCAGTTACCAATATGGTATTCTAAACAAACTTTAAACTTCTTTTTAGAAATGTTTTCGGAAGATAAATTTAGTTTGCAAGTTCGTAGAGGATAGAGTTGACGAATAAAACTTAAAAGGGTATTTATTAAATGAGGATTAGTATAGGGGCCAAAATAATCAGAACCATCTTTTATTAATTTTCGAGTAGAAAATATCCTTGAAAAAGGTTCATTTTTAATACAAATCCAAGGATAGGTCTTGTCGTCTTTTAAAAGAATATTATAACGAGGCTGGTATTTTTTTATTAAATTATTTTCTAGTAATAAAGCATCTATTTCTGAATCGACAACAATAACTTCTATGCGTGCAATTTTTTTGACTAGAACTTTGGTTTTTCCGTTTTCGTGGGTTTTTTGAAAATATGAAGTGACTCTCCTTTTAAGGTTTTTAGCTTTGCCGATATAAATTATTTTATCGTTACTATCATAGTATTGATAAACTCCAGGCACAGAGCTAAGATTTTGCAATTGTAATTTTATTACTTCAGAAACTTTCATTTAAGCAACAAAAGTAAGGATTTATAAAAGCAAAAACGGTGCAAGTAATCAATAACCACTGTCTTTTTTTGCACTATTGAAGCAGCCTGAGGGTGAATAGCTTCTAATAACAAAATATATCTTCCCTTTTGAACTACTTGTTCATTTTGATTAAGTCCATTCCAGTAAAATGTGCTTTCTGCTCCTAAAAAGACACTGCTAACTAATGAGTTTATTAATATCCCTTGGGAGTCAAATATTAATATGGTAGCATTATACCCTGATTTTTCAAACTTCAAATCTATTTGTAGAAAGTCGTCCTGTCCATCATTATCTGGACTTATTATTTTCGGATTTAACTCTAATACTTCAAGCTCATTGGTAAGTTGTTTTTTCTGAGAATTTTTTAATGTAGGGCTACTAAATCCGCTTTGCTCGCTAGCCGAATGCCAATTATCATGCCTATTGCTTTCTACTTCACTATTAATTCTTTCTAAAGAAACTCCATCAACAGAGTTAAGGTAGGGAAAATGCAGGCTTTCAAAATAATTAAACTCATCAATAATTGTAGTGTCTAATTTTAATACTACGGTTCCTTCATCATTGTTATATGAAGGCATACTTTCTAATTCGATAACTTTATCGACTACAGTATCTGGATGGTAAAAAATTAGATTTTCTAGTGAAGATGATAAAACTATAATTTCCGATGGCTCTATCAGGTGAAAATTTGATTTTATTACTTTAAAATTATCTGGTCTTCCGCCATAATAATTTCCAAGGCTTAAATTTTGGATGTTTAAGGTTTTGTTAGATCTATTGTATATTTCTACAAAGTCATTATCTCCATCTATTGGGTTAAACAATATTTCATTAATTATAATATCATTTGCTTTTGGGACATCAAAGGTGTCAATAAAAGATGTTCCACTAATACTTATGTTATCGAAAAAAAACTTTTGAGACCTTGTCGTCGTGTAAGTACAGCTAATTGCAAATGATTGTGACATATTAAAAGAATTTTCGAAGCTACTTCCTTGCAAACTCCATTGTGAATCTTTGCTTTTCGTCCATAAATGCCAATTTCCTATACTATCTCGCTCTACTTTAACTGTAATTTTTACGCTATCTAAATCTAGTAAATCATTTGTTCCGTCTATAATTTCACTGTTCTGATTATTGCTTGATTTAAACAAAGAAACCTCATCGTCAGAACCTCCAAGTCGTACAAAATAACTATTTAAGTCCTCATCCATGCACAAAAATATTTGGCAATAATTACTACTAGACGGATTAAAATCCATGCTCACATCAAATTGCCACTTTCCATTCAAAATTGCTCGGCTAGGATGATAAATAGTAGAAGTACTACTCTGATTGAGTCCAAAAAGTTGTAGTTGCTGTAAGCTATCTATTTGGTAGTGACTAGTATCCCCAAACCACTGACTTAAACTATTATCGTTAAAGTCGATTTGTAATTGTCCAAATATCTTAAAAGGAATAAGTAATAGAAGAATAGATTTTTTCATTGTTGTAAGTTTTTATAGACTAAGATCCAATTTTTATAAATCGGCTTGATTATAAATTTTTGGCTTATCATAGACTAAATAGGCTCTTAAAAATTGCAAATTTGTGATAAAGCAATTGAATAGATAGACATTTATTTTAAAACACTTACTTAAGTTTATAAAAGTTATAAATCAAATTATGCTTATTTTTGAAGAGCTAAAAAAACTTAAAGAAATATGAAAGTAGCAGTAATTGGTTCTACTGGAATGGTAGGTAAAGTCATGTTAGAAGTATTACAAGAAAGAAATTTTCCTGTAAGTCAACTTATTCCGGTTTCGTCTAGTAAATCAGTTGGTAAGACTCTTGTCTTTAAACAAGAGAAAGTTGTTATAGTATCTATTCAACAGGCGTTAGAGTCTAAGCCAGACATAGCGTTGTTTTCTGCTGGAGGAGATGTTTCCTTAGAGTGGGCTCCAAAATTTGCAGAGATAGGTACAAAGGTTATTGACAATTCTTCTGCTTGGCGTATGGAAAAAGCCCTCATAGTACCAGAAATTAATGGTTTTAGTTTAACAGACCAGGACAATATAATAGCTAATCCTAATTGCTCTACAATTCAGTTAGTTATGGCTCTTAAACCCTTACATGATAAGTATAAAATTAAGCGGATTGTGGTATCTACATACCAGTCTATTACTGGTACTGGTGTAAAAGCAGTTCAACAACTACAAAACGAGATAAATAAAGAATCTGGAGAGATGGCCTACCCATATCCTATTCATGAAAATGCACTTCCTCATTGTGATGTATTTGAAGAAAACGGATATACTAAAGAGGAGATGAAGCTAGTAAAAGAGACAAAAAAAATATTAGATGATCAGAGTATTAGCATAACTGCAACAGCAGTAAGAGTTCCTGTAAAAGGAGGTCATTCAGAAAGTGTAAACGTATCTTTTGAAAACGATTTTGAACTGTCAAATATTAGGAAATTACTTAATGATATGCCTGGCGTTACTGTTCAAGATAATACTGATGTAAACACCTATCCTATGCCATTATATGCACATGGAAAAGATGATGTTTTTGTAGGAAGAATTCGAAGAGATTTTTCTCAATCAAATACTCTTAACATGTGGGTTGTGACTGATAACTTACGAAAAGGAGCTGCAACGAATGCTGTTCAAATCGCCCAACATTTAAAAATTAATAATCTGATATGATAATAAGCCATAAGCATAAATATGTTTTCGTTGGCCTTCCTTTGGCAGCCTCTACAGCTATTTCTAAAGAGCTTTGTTTGCAATATGACGGCAAGCCTATACTTGCAAAGCATTCTATTTATCAAGATTTTTTAAAAATAGCAACTAACGAAGAGAAAGAATATAAAGTCTTGGCTTGTGTCAGAAATCCTTTAGATATTTCTGTTAGCCAATACACAAAGATGATGAATAACGCTAACGGAAATTACTCTAATGAAAGCTTGTTGAGAAAAAATGGGGGCCACCTAAAACAATCGGAGTTTGAATTAGCAAAACGTTTTTGGCAAAAAAACGGGAGTTTTGATGATTTTTTAAATGAGTTTTATAAGATTCCTTTCGATAACTTTTTAAGTATAACCTCTTCCTATTGTCAATTTGTTATTCGTTTTGATCATCTTCAAGAGGACTTTGAAAAAGCACTTATTAGCTGTAATATTAAACCTAAAAGACCTTTGCCGGTAGTCAACAAAACAGAGAAAAAAGTTTTATATGAAGATATGTTTACAGCTGAAAATCAAAAAATTGCCTTAGGTATTTTTGGTCCTTACATGATTAAGCATAATATACCTTTTCCTTCTTCTTGGGAACAAACCGAGCTTAGCTTATGGAGTAAGCTTTCCTTTAACATAATGGGGCGACTTAGAAAAATCTATTGGTTAAATAAGAGCTACAGAGACACCAACCCTCAAAAGGTATATAAAGAGTTACAAGAAAAGTATAACGATTAGTTGAAAAACTTTCGATGAAAAAGTAAAAGGTTCATTACCCCTACACTTATTGCAGCATCCGCGACATTAAAAATGAAAGTAAAAAATCTGAATCTGTCTCCACCAAGAAACGGAACCCAATCAGGATAAATTCCTTCGAAAAGAGGAAAATAAAACATATCTACCACTTTCCCCTGTAAAAAACCTGCATAACCTTCTTCAAAAACAGATGCAACTTTGTTGTAACTATCGGAGAAAACAAGGCCATAAAATGCACTGTCAATCATATTTCCAATAGCCCCAGCAAGAATTAGAGCAATACTTAGGACAACACCTTTTTTTGTGTTAGAGTTGATTAATTGTTTTAAATAAAATGCGATAGCAAAAATTGCTATGATTCTAAAAATACTTAATACATATTTACCGATGTTACCTCCGAACTCCATACCGAAAGCCATACCTTTATTTTCGGTAAAGTGAATTATAAACCAATCGAAAAATACAATCTCGTCGCCCAGCGACATTGTAGTCTTAATCCATATTTTTAATACTTGATCTAGTATTAAAATTAAAGCGATAAGAAAAATAGGCTTTTTCACAATATTACTTATTGTCCTCTTTTAGCTTCTATACTTAAAGTAGCATGTGGGACTAATTTTAGCCTTTCTTTTTGAATAAGCTTGCCAGTTACTCTACAAATACCGTATGTTTTATTTTCTATTCTTTTGAGCGCATTCTTAAGGTTGTGAATAAACTTTTCTTGACGAAGAGCAAGCTGAGCATTTTCTTCTTTAGACAATGTCTCTGACCCTTCTTCAAACCCTTTGAAAGTTGGCGAAGTATCATCAGTTCCATTGTTTGAATCATTCATGTAGGCACTTTTAATAAGCTCTAAATCTTGTTCAGCTTTTTTTATTTTATTTTGGATGATTTCTTTGAACTCTTCAAGTTCATTATCTGTATATCTTGTTTTGTTTTCTGCCATTTTACTAACATTTTATAATTTCAATTTGAGTAGTGATTTCATCTACTAAATTAATTGCTTCTTTACTTTTTTCTATTTCATTGACAATACGAATATCATCACACAGGGTTTCAGAACAAATATAATTTAAATTATCTCTTATTGCAGATTCGAGAATATCTTGAGCATAAAGAGTTGTTTTTATGCGATCAGTTACCTCTAAACCTATATCTTTTCGTATGTTCTGAATTCTATTAATAACCTCTCTTGCCAATCCTTCTTTACGCAAATCATCGTTTAAACTAATATCTAAAGCAACTGTATTGCCGTTTAGTGAGGTGACCGCCCAACCAGGTATATCTTCAGTTGTAATTTCTACATCTGATAGTTCAATTTTTAAATTTTGACCATTTATTTCCAATTGTAAAAAACGATTTTTCTCTATCAGTTGTATATCGTCATTATCGAATTTAAAAATAGCTTCTGATATAGCCTTCATGTCTTTTCCGTACTTTGGACCTAAAGTTTTGAAGTTAGGTTTGATTTTTTTAACTAAAATTCCGGAGTCAGTATCCATAAATTCTAATTGTTTTACATTAACTTCTGCCAAGACTAAGCTAGATATTGCTTCTACCTTCGTTTTAAATTCTGAATTTAATACAGGAACCATCATTTTTTGTAGTGGTTGCCTTACCCTTAAATTTTCTTTTTACGCAAAGAAAATACCATTGAAGTTAAATCTTGGGCTAGACTCATTTGTTGCTCTAGATTTTTATCGATTTTTTTAGAGTCTACTTTAGGAAACTCACAATGGTGAACAGATTCACTTTGGTACTTTTTGCAAACAGAATTTAAGTCGTTAAATAACTGATCCATAAAAAATGGGGCAATTGGCGAAGCAATAATAGAAATAGTATTTAGGCAGTTATAAAGCGTTTGAAAAGCAGAAATTTTATCTTTTTCATAATCGCCTTTCCAAAAACGTCTTCTACATAGTCGTACATACCAATTACTTAAATTATTATTAACAAAATCTTGTATTGCTCTAGCAGCCTTAGTTGGCTCGTATTGTCTATAGCTCTGGTTTGTTTCTTCAATTAAAGTGTTTAATTCAGAAAGTATCCACCTATCAATTTCTGGTCTATCTTGGAATTCAATATCATCTTCTTTATAGCAGAAGCCATCAATGTTCGCATATAAAGCAAAGAATGCATAGGTATTATACAAGGTACCAAAAAACTTTCTTCTAACCTCATCAAGACCATCTAGATCAAACTTTAGATTGTCCCAAGGCTGAGCGTTACTAATCATATACCATCTGGTAGCATCGGCTCCATATTTTGAAAGCGTTTCGAAAGGGTCGGCAGCATTTCCTAGTCTTTTGGACATTTTATTTCCGTCTTTGTCTAAAACAAGGCCATTAGAAACGACATTTTTGAAGGCTACTTTTTCAAACAAAATAGACGAAATCGCATGCAATGTAAAAAACCACCCTCTTGTTTGATCTACTCCTTCAGCAATAAAATCAGCGGGGAATGCGGTTTCAAAAACTTCTTTGTTTTCGAAAGGGTAGTGAAGTTGAGCATAAGGCATTGAGCCAGAATCAAACCAAACGTCAATAAGGTCTAACTCCCTTTTCATAGGCTTTCCTTCGCTTGAGCAAAGAATAATATTATCAACGTATGGGCGATGTAAATCAAAAGACTCGTAGTTTTCTTTTGACATGTTTCCAATCTCAAAAGCTTCTAATGGATTATTATCCATAAAACCAGATTTAATTGATTTTTCAATTTCTAATTTTAATTCTTCTATTGAACCTATACATATTTGTTCACCATCTTCTTCCTCTGTTTTCCAAATAGGTAATGGGATTCCCCAAAAACGAGATCTTGACAGATTCCAGTCCACTAAATTTTCCAGCCAATTTCCAAATCTTCCTTCTCCTGTAGATGTAGGTTTCCAATTAATGGTTTTGTTGAGTTCTACCATTTTTTCTTTAGCGGCAGTAGTTTTTACAAACCAACTTTCTAAAGGATAATACAATATTGGTTTGTCTGTTCTCCAACAATGAGGATATGAGTGCTCATATTTTTCAGCTTTAAAACACCTGTTTTCCTCTTTTAGTTTAATCACAATCTGAATATCTACTGATTTCTCAGGTATATCTTGTGGCGAATAAAATTCGTTTTTGACATACATTCCTGCAAAGTCAGTTACTTGATCAATAAATTTACCTTGAGTATCTACTAGGGTAAGAGAACCGATTCCGTTTTGCTTTGCCACTAAGTTATCGTCTGCACCAAAGCTTGGAGCTAGATGGACAATTCCTGTTCCGTCTTCGGTAGTTACAAAATCTCCTAACAAAATTTTGAAAGCATCCCCTTCTTCAGGCTGAGCATAATCCATTAGTTGGTGGTATCTTAGTCCTTCTAGTTTGGAGCCATCAACCTCCTGAATAATTTGAAATGGAATTGCTTTTTGTCCAGAAGTATAATCCTCTAATTTTAAATCTTTGTTTTTTGTAGGAAAATATTTTTCAAACAAAGGTTTTGCTAAAACAACAGTTATTGGCTTGTGTGTATATTGATTGAAAGTATTAACTACCAAGTATGTTATTTTTTTTCCTACGGCTAAAGCAGTATTCGATGGTAATGTCCAAGGAGTAGTTGTCCATGCTAAAAAATAAACATCAGCATGTGCATTTTCAAACAAAAAAGAAGAGCTTTCTTCTTTTATAGCCTGAAACTGAGCAATTGCTGAAAGGTCTTTTACATCTTTATAACATCCAGGTTGATTTAATTCATGAGAACTTAAACCAGTTCCTGCTTTAGGAGAATAAGGCTGAATAGTATGGCCTTTATAAAGCATATTTTTTTTATAGATTTGGCTTAATAACCACCATACGCTTTCGATATATTTATTATCATAAGTAAGGTACGGATCGCTCATATCTACCCAGTAACCCATCTTATTAGTGAGGTCTTCCCAAACATTTTTGAATTTCATTACATTCTGACGACACTTTAAATTATACTCTTCAATTGAAATATTTTTTCCAATGTCTTCTTTTGTAATTCCAAGTTCTTTTTCTACGCCAAGCTCAACAGGAAGTCCATGGGTATCCCAACCTGCTTTTCTATTAACTTTAAATCCGTCTAGTGTTTTATACCTACAAAAAATATCTTTTATAGTTCTGCCCATTACGTGATGAATACCAGGCAATCCATTTGCGGAGGGAGGGCCTTCATAAAAAGTGAAAGAAGGATTATCTTTGTTTACACTTTTTTGAAAAGTAGACTCTTTTGTCCATTTATCTAAAATGTCATTATTTATTTTAGCTAAATCTAAATGACTGTATTCTTTGTATTTATTCATTAGTCAATAGTTGCAATTACTTTTAATTCTATAGCAATTGGTGTCGGCAAACAATTAATTTCTAGGGTAGTTCTGCAAGGTTGATTATCTGCAAAGTACTCTGCATATATTTTATTGTAAATTTTAAAATCGTCTTTCATGTTAGTTAGAAATACTGTGACATCTATAACTTTATCCCACGAAGAGCCAGACTCTTCTACAATTGTTCTTACATTATTAAAAACTGAACGACATTGAGTAGCAATATCATAAGAAATAATATTATTGTCTTTGTCTAACTCTACTCCTGGGATTTTTTTAGTTCCCCTTTCTCTAGGGCCAACACCTGAAAGAAACAAAAGATTACCATGTTGCCTGGCGTGAGGATAAGATCCTACAGGTTCTGGAGCCTTATTAGATTCGAATTTTTTACTACTCATTTTTACGAAATTTTTTAAAGTTCAAATGTAGTAATCACATACCATAATCACAATCAAAATTATTAATAGTAAATATGACCCAATCTTTATTTTTTTGCCTTCTATCTAAAACAAAATAATTAATACTTAAATTTACTGCCTTAAATTAACTGAAATTGCAAGACAAAGGTCTTTACTATAAAAAATACCTTAAAAAAGGATGCGATCAGTGGGTGACATTTATTCACGGAGCTGGCGGAAGCAGTGTCGTTTGGCACAAGCAATTAAAATATTTTAATAATCATTTTAACTTATTGTTTATTGACCTTAGAGGGCATGGCAAGTCTAATAAGTTACAACTTTCACCCTCTTATAATTTAAATGTAGCAACAAAAGAAATTGTTGATGTATTAGATCATTTAAAAATAAGTTCATCTTTATTTGTAGGAGTTTCATTAGGAACTATAATCGCTACAAAAATCGCCAAAGATTTTCCTGAAAAGGTAAAAAAAATGATTTTGTGTGGAGCCATTACAAAACTTTCTTTCAGAACAAATTTTTTGCTACATACAGCTTCATTTATAAAAAGCTTTACTCCTCCAATTTTATTATATCGATTGTTTGCATATATCATAATGCCAAAAACAAACCATAAAGATTCTAGATTGCTTTTTATAAATGAAGCAAGAAAAATAAGGTATTCTGTTTTTAAAAAATGGCTTAGTTTGATTCCAGAATTAAAAGTTGCTATCAGCGAATTTTCTGAACTAAAGATTTCTAAGCCTACACTTTTTATTAGTGGGGAGCAAGATTATTTATTTGTAAATCATATTAAAGAGTTTGTTGAGTCTAGGGCAAATTGCGATTTATTTAAAATCCCTAATTCTGGACATGTGGCAAACAATGATCAGTCAAAAATTTTTAATTCTACCTCAATAAAGTTTTTATTGAAGTAATTTTTTTAAATCTTCTTTTTCTTGGTAACCTGTAGCGCTCCAGCTTTCTTTTTTGTTTTTATAGATGAAAAATGTTGGAATACTTTTCACCTTAAATTTATCTGCTAGCATTTTATTTTTGTCCATATCAACTTTTAAAAATCCTATTTCAGGATTTTCCTTTTTAAGTTGTTCAATTACAGGATCCATCTTTCGACAAGGCGCACACCATTTTGTTTGAAAAGAGATAAAAGCGATTTCGTTTTGATTAATTACAGAATAAAGACTGTCTATACTAACCTCTAAATTTTGACTTGTTTTGTTAGTTATTGCAGGAGTTAATTTATAGCCACTTTCTATCCATGCTCTTACGCCGCCTTCAACATTATATACTTTAAATTGGCCCATTTCAGCTAATTTTTTGGCAGCTTTTTTACTTCTTCCACCACTTAAACAATAAACATAAACTTCTTTATCTTTTTGAATTAGAGAAAGTGAATTTTCAAAATTTGAATTATAATAATCTAAAGAACTAGCTCCCTCGATTTGTCCTTGGTTTGTTTCTTCTTCAGTTCGCACATCTAAAATAATAGCGCTCTCACCTACTGATTTTTTAAAATCACTCACGCTTATATTATAATAGTTTTGCTTTTTTTGAGAGCAGGAAGCCAATGAGATTGTAGCAAATAATAGGATTAATTTATACTTCATGATTTTGATGTTACTTAAACTTTAATAAATAGTTTTATTTAGCTAATTTATGGTCTTTAAATGATTTTTGACAATTAACTTTCCAAAAAGATTTTTCACTAATAATTTTATAAAAAAGCTGGTTGCTTTTCCCCTGCCCAAAATCAGATGGCGATTCGAAATCGCTTAAATTTTGACTGTGTTTTATAGCATTAAGAATTTCTGTTTTATCAAACTCACAACTAATAATACTCTTGTTTTTAGCCCTGTTTTTTTGTCGACTTCCTAGATCGATACTCGCTTTTTGATAATAAGGAGCTTCTCTAATTCCTGCACTACTATTTCCAATAATAAACTGACAGTTTTTGAGGAAGGTTAAAAAATATTCAAATCTTAAAGAAGGAAAAATTCGGAATCTCTTGTTGTTTTCTAGCCTTGAAATAGCCTTAATTATATCGCTAGAACCCATATCGTTATTAGGATAAATAACTATATAATTACCTTCGTCTTCCAAAACGGCATTTACCAATTCGTTAGCTTGTTTTTCTATGTGCTCCGTTTCCGTTGTTACGGGATGAAACATGAAAATAGCATATTTTTCGAATGGTATTTCATAGCGATTTTTGGCTTTTTCAATACTTGGCAACTTAGTGGATAACATTATATCAATATCAGGAGAACCGATTTCAAAAATATTGGACTCTAATTCTCCCATTTGTATTAGTCTAGTTTTAGCTTCCATATTTGAAACAAAATGAATGTGACTCATTTTAGTAACCGAATGTCTAATTAACTCATCGATTGTTCCTGAAACTTCCCCGCCCTCAATATGACCCACTAAGATATTATTTAATGAGCCTACGATAGCGCCTGCCAAGGCTTCAACCCTGTCTCCGTGCACAATTATCAGGTCGGGTTTGTTTTGTTTAACATAAACAGACAAACCTTGTATTGTTTTAGACAAGGTTAAGTCCATGCTAGTTTCTTCAGTTTGATTTTCGAATTTATAAATGTTTTTGAAGTCAGACTTTTCTATTTCATTAACCGTGTAGCCGTATTTTTTTTGAAGATGCATTCCGGTAACAAAAATACTAGTATCGAATGTTTTCGATTTTTGACTTATAGTAATCAAGGACTTTAACTTCCCAAAATCTGCTCTTGTCCCACTTAAAAAAAGAATTTTTTTATTTTCCATTTATTCAAAATCAGACCAGTCTAATTGCTCGTCGTTTTCTATATCTCTTTTAGCTTTTTTACCTAAAATAGCATTAAAGTGTTCTGCTAATATCGATCCTGTTCCTGGTCTTTTAACCCAAATATTTTCTTTACTTAAAGTTTGTCCTTTTTCAATTTTTTGTATTGAACAAACTGTTGCAAAAGCAAAATCTATAGTTACTTGTTCTTCTTTTGTAGGTTCTTTTTTACCACCACTTTGCTTCCAAATTATTTCAGAACCTTTAATTAAATCTTTGCATGTTTTTTCATCCATAGAACAAATAATATCAGGCCCTTTTCTTTGCATATGATCAGTGAAATGTCTTTCCAAAATTGATGCACCTAATGCAACCGCTCCTAAACAGGCATGATTTGTAATTGTATGATCTGAAAGTCCAAAAATATTGTCTGGAAATGCAGAAGACAACTCTTGCATTGCTCCTAGCCTAACTAAATGATTTGGCGTAGGATAGAGATTAGTTGTATGTAAAAGAGCAAGAGGCACATTGTGATTTTTAAAAATTTGAACAGCCTTAGAAACGCTTTCAATGGTATTCATTCCTGTGCTTAAAATTACAGGCTTTTTAAAAGAAGCGATATGTTCTAATAAAGGGTAATTATTACATTCTCCAGATCCTATTTTATAGGCAGGTACATCCCATTTTTGCAATCGATTAGCCGCTGCTCTAGAAAATGGAGTGCTTATAAAAATCATTCCCTTTTTTTCTACATAATTTTTTAGTTCCAGCTCTTCTTTTTCGTTTAGAGAACAATTGTCCATAATCTCATAAATCGAAATGTCCGCATTTCCAGGAATAACTTTTTTTGCTGCACCACTCATTTCGTCTTCTACGATATGAGTTTGATGTTTTATAATCTCAACACCTGCTCTTTGGGCGGCGTCAACCATTTCTTTTGCTATTTGTATGTCTCCATTATGATTAATGCCTATTTCAGCAATGACTAAAGGAGGATAGTCAGCTCCAATTTTTCTACCTGCAATTTCTATACTATTCATCCTTATAATTTTTAACAATAAATTCAGCCCATTTTAAATCCATTTCATCGTCTATGTCAACACTGGAGTAAGGGTGATTAACTATAACTGGACAAGGTTTGTCAGACATTAATTTCCCTTTTTTTATGGTCGAAAAGGGAATAATATACATCAATCCGTTTTCATAATATAAAGGTTGTAAATCTTGACTTCTTTGACCAAAAAAATAGGACGTTGGCCTATAGAACTCTTCATTAATTACTCCTAATTTATGTTTATTTATTCCTAAAGTAATTACGGATTGATTTTTAGAAGTATTAAGAGCTTCAACACACTTAGCAAATAAATTTTTAGGTCGAAGCGGGTTGGTAGGCTGCAACAAGATTAAGAATTTAAATTGAGGATTTACTCTTTCGACAACATCTTTTAAAACGTCTAAAGTTGTACTATTGTCTTGGCATAAATGTTCCTCTCTCCATATTATTTCGACTCCGTGTTTTTGAGCTATAGGCGCTATCATTTTATCATTAGTACTTATGACAATTTGTGCCCCTATCTTTTTTTTAGCATATTCAATTGTATGTTCTATTAAAGGTTTTTTGTTAAACAAAATTCGATTTTTGTTTTCGATTCTTTTAGAACCTGACCTTGCAGGAATAACTACTAAAAATTCTTCTATATTCATTTATACAAATTTATGTATTTATTTGTAAAAATTGTTTTTGCATTTAAAAAGACAAAAAAGAGCATAAAACGCTTTAAAACGCTAAAAAATGAATGTTTTTTGTAATTTTTTGTTTAAAAATAGGGCTTAAACGGATTTCTTTGAGTCCATTTTTTTGGTTTTATAAATGATAAAATAGGCCTTAATAAAAATCGAAGTAAAGGGTTGTGTATATAAATGTATATGAACGATCTTTTTGGAGTTGCTCCAAAATTACTTTTAAATTCTGCTGCTGTACGACCAAAAATAATAGAATCTACATTATTTTCTATTCCGTTTTTTATAGTGTTATATAATATTCTGTCATATACGTAGTGTGTTCGATTAAATTTATAATCTAATCCGATAAAGAAAGAATAAAGCTTATTTTTTGTTATCCATTCTGAACAGAACGCAATTAGTTCATCCCCTAAATAGCATCCATACACGATAGATTTTGGATTGTTTATTTTACTAAAGTCGGCATAACTTTCCACATTGAAAGGGACACTATAAAAGGCTGAAGATTTTCTTACATTATTAAACAACTCTTGCATTTTTTGCTGGTTATTTTTTAAATCTTCCTGATTAAGTTTTTTAAAAACTAGCGCTTCACTTTTTAAAAAAACTTTTTTTATTTTTTTTCTATACTTTTTGCTTAGATCGTTTTTATAGTCTTCTATATTTTTCCAATTAGAACGAATTTCTAATGACATATCTTCCTCTACTTCTAATGAAATTAGTTTGGTAAATGTTTTTTGAGGATTATTTATTGCTAAAGATTTAAAAAAATGATCTGGAAAAATAAATTTATTTATGCACTCTTTTTTTGCAAATTGCCTAATGAGTTTTTTGAGAAATAGCTTTTGATTTTTTATGTTTCCTTGCAACGACACGCTAGATTCGTTTGTTAAGAAGTTGTTTCCGAATCCGATAATTTTAAAATTAAAGAGATTTATAAAAATAGAGTTTATTCTTTTTCGAATGTTATTTTTTTTCTGGTATCCTTCTATCTGTCTTCCTCCTATTCTAAATTGTTGTGCATATATTACTCCTTTGGCATACTCATCTTTGAAACTAATAAAATAATGTTTGATGTTTTTTTTGTGGTGCTTTTTAAAAACAGATAAAAAGGATGAGCCTATAAAGGGGGTATCAGCTAAGAGTGGTTCGTTTTCTTTAGATAATGAGTCAGCAGTAGTGTGTAGGGTGAATTTCAACTTTTGATTTTATATTAATTTGTAAAACTAATGATTTCTAAACGGTATTTGTCCTACGCTTAATAAGATATTTATAGTAGTACTACTAAGGCGTCTTCAATTCTTGTTGAGTAACAAGGGGAGAGTTGCTCTTGCTTTAATCGCCATCTTCTTAGATGCCCTTGTACAGCTAGTCGGACTTTATCTTTGCCCATCTTATCGTTAATTACATCTAGAGAATTCATTACTTTTTTATGTTTTTCTCTATCCAAAATATCAAACAAACTAAGTTGTTGTTGTGATTGTGGAACAATATCGCTCACTATAACTCCAGCCTTTTTATAGACATATCCGTTTCGATAAATTTTCTTTAATGCTTGTAAGCTTATGCGAACAATTTCTATGCTATCATTACTTGGCGTGTCTATTTTGATATTGGTAAATCCTTTGTATTGTTTAGCGTTGGGGTTAAATGGGTCGGTAGTGATAAATACACTAACTCTAAAAGCACAACTCTTTTGTTGACGTAATTTATAAGCACAATCGCTAGCAAAAGAGCTAACAGACTCCATCATCTCTTGTAGCGAATTAATTTTTTTTCCAAAAGACCTAGAGGTGCATATATTTTTTTTGTGCTTAGCATTTTCTTCTAGCTCTAAGCATGGTATTCCTTTTAGCTCTTTTACCATTCTTAGTCCTACTATCGACAAATGTCTTTTTATCCAGCTACTATCGGCCTTACACAAATCATAGGCGGTATAAATTCCAACATTTTTTAAAAAAGCGGAATGTTTTCTTCCTACTCCCCACAGGTCTTCTATTGGCAACCATTTTAAAGCCCTTTCTATTAGCTCTTTATTATCTAATAAAAAAACGCCTGTTTTTGTATGTTTTTTTGCAATTAGGCCGGCTACTTTACATAGTGTTTTTGTTGGAGCAATTCCAATTGAAATAGGTATTCCAGTATGTTGTAATACTTTTTTTCTTAGGGCAATCGCTTTTTCTTCAACTTCTGCTTCTCCGCTAAAATCCATAAACGATTCGTCAATAGAGTATACTTCCATTCGTTTTACCTCTTCTCTAATAGTGCTCATCACTCGCTTAGACATATCACCATATAAGGTAAAGTTGGAAGAAAAGACCGATATGTTTTTTCTTTTTATAAGCTCTTTTAATTTAAAGACAGGCTCTCCCATTTTAACACCCAAAGCCTTGGCCTCATTGCTACGTGCAATAACGCAACCATCATTGTTAGAGAGTACAATCACGGGCTTGTTGTGTAAGCTAGGCTGAAAGACTCTCTCACATGAAGCGTAAAAATTATTACAGTCGGCTAGAGCTAGCATTAGCTTTGTGTATTATAAAAGTAACTACGCCCCAAACTTGAAAATTCATTTCGGGTGTAATTTTTATTGGTTTATAACTTTCGTTAGCAGGCATGAGGTACAACTCACCATCGCTTTTTTTGATGTGTTTTACTGTGAACTCTCCGTCAATTACTGCTAATATAATATCATTATTTTTAGGAGCTAAGGCTCTATCAATGACCATAACATCGGAGCTTTGTATTCCGGCATCAATCATGGAGTCTCCAATTGCTTTTACACAAAAAGTAGCAGACGGATGTTGTACTAAATAATCGTGTAGATTAAGATCCATATCTAAATAGTCATCTGCTGGAGAAGGAAAGCCAGCAGGTACAGAGTCTCCGTAAAGAGGCACGCCATCTAGAGATGCTTCTTCAACCGAATAAAAGACAAGGTCTTTATTGGTATTCAAAAATTTAAATTTCATTGTAAGGTTAAGTTTCAAGTATAAAATTATGAAACTAAACTGAAATAAAGGCCAATGATTGCATCAAAATTTTATAATGTAAATTTGTAGTCGTTAATCCAAAGCAAGTGAACAATAGAGATAGTCAAATAATAGCCTTAAGACCGCTTATTGATAAAGTAGATGTAAGTTTAGATACGAAAGAAAAAGAGTCTTTCCAAAACCAAACTTTACGACCTATTTTAAAGCATCAAAACCCTTTTTTTTTAAAACTGTTTGCAGAGCACATTAAAAATGTGAAAATTTCATTTTCTCAAATGAGCGAAGAGCAGCAAAATAAATGTATAGCTAACACTTTAACTCAAAATCAGGCTTTTAAAAATACTATGATTGGAATTGTTATAGCTTGGTTTACACAAGAAGAAACCAATGTTTATTGCCACAATCGAACACCATTTAACAAGAGAATAATACAAATGCTTGTCCAGAGGCTACAAGATCAAAAGTCTATAATTAAATAATAGACTCGCCATTTAGATTTGTGGTTAATGTTTCCGACATAAAATCTACAAAAGGTCTAACAGCTATAATAGCTTGATTAATTTTTTGTTCGAAAGAAGAATCCATCAATTCTTTATTACTAAACGGAATAGTAAATATGTACTGTTTCTTGCGTAATAAGTCAATATCAGGATGGGTCTTTTCGAAGCCCTTAGGGCAAATTTTAAGCTCTTCCCCCTCTAAGTTTCTCCAAACATTTTTAAATGAGTCAGCATTAATTATTTTTCTAAAAGTATCAGACGAAAACTCTAACTCTTTACGAATACGAAATAAATCGTTAGGGTTAGGATCCCAAAATCCACAAGCTAAAAACGAATTGTTAGCGCTAATGTGGATGTAGTAACCTCCTCTTAAAGCTGGTTTTGTACGGCTGAATCCTATTCCAAAATGTGTTTTATAGGGTAATTTGTTTTTGGAAAAACGGACATCTCTATAAATTCGAAAGACTTTTGTGTTTTCAATAGAATCATGCTCATTCAACAAAGCAGAGATAGAAAAAGCAACATTTTTAATTTGATTTTGAACTTCTGTAAACTGTGTTTTATTTTTTTGAAACCAATCTCTATTATTATTTTTTTCAAGTTGTTGTAAAAATGAGAATACATTCTTAGAAATGGGAGTGCTGGACATAATAAAAGACGCTAAATTTTACAAAATAATAAGGTTCAAAGTTAACAATAAATAAAAACAAAAAGATGTAAATTTGCACCATGAAAATTAACCTAACAATTATTATACTTTTCCTTTCTACTTTTGCTTTTTCGCAACCACCAGGGGTAAACTTTGGGGCTAGGGGAGCAAATGCAGCACAACATAATGGAAAGATATCTGGAAAATTAGTTGATGCTAAAACCGGAAAAGCATTACCTTATGCTAATGTCCGTCTTTTTAGAAAAAATGACGTTTTATTAGAAGGAACAATTACCGATGAAAGCGGAGTGTTTTCATTTCAAGAGCTAGGCTTATCACCCTATTACTTTTTAGTGAATTTTATTGGATATGAAGAAACAAAAGTAGAGGTAGAATTAAATAAAAATAAAACATTTATTTACCTTAAAAAAGTGAAGGTAAATCAGAGTTCGGTTGCCTTAAATGAAGTTTCAGTAATAGAAGACAAACCTATTTACGAAAGTAAGATGGAGAAAATTGTATATAACGCTGAAAACGATCTCAACGAAAGTTTAGATGATGCTACTGATGTTTTAAGAAAAACACCTCTTTTGTCGGTCGATCTTGAAGGAAACGTAAGCCTTAGAGGATCTTCAAACGTAAAGTTTTTGGTTAATGGAAAAGAGTCAACTTTCTTTTCTGGATCGGCTTCCGATGCCTTACAAATGATACCGGCAGATCAAGTAAAAAGTGTAGAAGTAATTACTAGTCCTACCGCCAAATATGAAGGAGAAGGAAGTT
>JBELHW010000086.1:0-4931 GCA_042091225.1 Cryomorphaceae bacterium
AATCTTTAATATCTAATCAAATTAAAGGCCTGGGCATTTTGTCCAGGCCTTTTTTTATGAGTATGCCACGCAAACGACAGACAGTGTTATATTCTTATTATGGAAGACTTTTAAGCAATTGTGCATTGTTGCTCTAGTTGTAATAACATCATCTATAATTAACAAATGTTTTCCACTAAGCTTAATGGGCTTACTAATTCTAAATTTTTCCTCTTGGTTATGCCACCTTTGATAGATGCTTTTTTTTGTCTGAGATTCTGTATTATCTATTTTTTGTAGCATATCTAAAACAGGTGTATTTATTATTTTTGCTAATTCAAAAGCAATAATATTAGTTTGGTTATACCCTCTTGTTTTTTCTTTTGTTTTATACATTGGTACTGGCACTAAAAAATCAATTTTTATATTATTATCAATTAATGTTTTAGCTATTTGAGCTCCAAAAAACTTTCCTATTTTTATATTTGATTGATACTTTAATTTATGAATTAGTAGTTGAGTCAAATTATTTTTTTGATATTTATAAATTGACAAACAATATTTTAGGTTTGGTATATCGTAAAGTTTTTGTTTTATTGGATTTTCTATAAAACAACTGAAATTAGATTTTGGGATAGATGCTATGCATCCAAAACAAATAGGAAAATTATTATGCGAAATAACTTTATTACACGCACTACATTGGTTCGGATATATTATATCCATAAGTGCTTTATACAAAAAGTGCAGTTTTATCATGAGCCTAAATAAACATTACAATATAATACACTAAATTTGTTTCTCAAAACGTTAGATTATGGATAAACAAGATCAATTATTTTCTCAATTATTATATTTATTGCATCATTCGGCAATGCAAGAGTTAGGAAAAATAACTAACCCAGTAAATGGAGAAGTTAATGTTAACATAAAGCAAGCCGAACAGTTAGTAGAAATGCTTAAGATGTTGAAAGAAAAAACGAAAGGAAATTTGTCAGACGATATGTCAAAGACCCAAAATATGATGCTTGAGGAACTTCTTATTAACTTTAACGAGATACAAATTAAAAAGTAAATGAATCAACCTATAAATAGCAAGAGTATTTTAAAAGACAAGAGAATAAAGCTGCTTGTTCTTGGACTTTCATTTGTTATCATTCTCTTATCTGTTTTTTTGGCTTTGACCAAAGTTAATTCTAAACATCAATTAGAGTTAATGATTGAAAATGTAGAACAAAAAAATGCTTTAAGAGATGATTTAGACGATTTAATAGATGAGCACGAACTACTGAAGGATGAAAATACTGATTTGAGTGACCAATTGTATTCTAAAGATTCTTTAATTGATGTGTATTCCCAAGAAATAAAACAACTATTACGTTCTGAAGCTGACCTTAACAAAGCTAGAGTTAAAATTAAAAAGCTAAAAGAGATTTCTAAGAAGTATATTAATGCACTTGACTCTTTATTTATCCTAAACGAGAATCTACAATTAGAAAACGATAGTGTTAAAAGAGCTAATAGAGTGATTTCTAATAAGAATAGAGATCTTGTAAAGACAAATAAAAATTTGTTCCAAAAAGTTACTGAGGCATCTGTTTTAAAAATTGAAAACATTTTTGTTGAAGGTTTGTATTATAGAGCGAGTGGAAGAGAGGTAATAACTTCTAGGGCAAATAAAATCCAAAACTTCAAAATTTGTTTTACAGTTTTAGAAAATCAAATTGCTGATAAAGGGGAAAAAGAAATACTTATTAGAATTTTAGACAACCAAAACAATGTGCTTAACACTTCTAGTATGGTTCAAGAATTAGAATTGAGTGATACTACTCTGCAATACACTACCAATCATAAATTTGATTTTGAGAATATTCAAACTGAAGAATGTATTTTATGGACTAGGGGCAATGTTTTATCTTCTGGTGTTTTTACATTTGAGTTCTTGATAGATAAAACAGTTGTGGGCTTATACCAAGTAAAATTTAGGTAATGACAAGAGTAATTTCTTATAATATTAACGGAATTAGAGCTGCTTTAAATAAAGACTTAGATCAATGGATGAAAGTCTCAAGGCCCGACATTCTGTGTTTGCAAGAAATAAAAGCAAATGAAGATCAAATAGATGTTCAAAGATTTTCAGATTTAGGTTTCGATTGCTTTTGGTATTCTGCACAAAAGAAAGGATATAGCGGAACAGCAATTTTAACAAAAGATAAACCCAATCATGTAGAATATGGAATGGGAAACTCTTTATATGACGATGAGGGTCGGGTAATTCGTGCAGATTACGATAATTTTTCTGTTATTTCAGTCTACATGCCATCAGGAAGTAGTGGAGATTTGCGTCAAGAATTTAAAATCCAATTTTTAAAAGATTTTTATAAATACATTTCCGAGCTAAAATTGAAATATCCAAAACTTTTAATTGTAGGCGACTATAATATTTGTCACAAAGCTATTGATATTCATAATCCTCTAAGAAATAAAAAGACTTCTGGATTTTTACCTGAAGAACGAAAATGGCTTACCCAATTTATCGATTTAGGTTTTATTGATACTTTCAGAAAATTCAACCAAGACCCTCATCATTACACATGGTGGAGTTACAGGTCAGGAGCAAGAGCTAAAAATCTTGGCTGGAGAATTGATTATCAAATGGCTTCATTAGAATTAGAACCCCATGTTAAAAGAGCAGATATTTTATCTAAAGCAGTTCATTCCGATCATTGCCCGATATTGTTAGACTTAGATTTTTAATCAAATTACGTTTGTTAATAAACTTTTTTTCATTTAATAAAGGTAATTACTCTCGCTATTATATTTGTTTTTAAATAAAGAGCCACTATGATTAAGAATCACGTTTTACTTTTTTTCGCCTGTATTTTTACTTTTTCATCATGTGTTTCTCCTAAAGTTTTTAACGAACTTGTTGAAAAGGAAGAACAAACTAACAAGGATTCTAAAAAAGTTAAGTCAGAAAATATTTATTTAAACACTGAAAACACGGAGCTTAAAGACAATTTAAACAGAGCAAATAATTCTTTGTCAGATCTCGCTAAAGATACTACTGACATAGGGATACAGCTAAGAAAATCACAATCTAAATACAACACTTTAAATCAGTCTTATGAACTTCTTGCTCAAAAGAATAGTAATCTTATTGAGTCTAAATCAAGAGAATCTAAAAAGTTGTTAGAAAAGTTACAAGAAGCAAAAGATAATTTACAACAGAAAGAGGATCGACTCAATTTACTAGAACAAGATTTGTCAACACAACAACAGAAATTAGACAAAACACAGCAAGACTTGAATGATAGAGAGTTAAAGGTACAAGAGTTAGAAGGTATTGTTAATAGAAAAGATTCCGTTTTATTAGCGTTAAAAAATAGAATTTCTGAAGCTTTGTTAGGCTTTGAAGGAGATGGACTAACGATAACTCAAAAGAACGGTAAAGTTTATATTTCTTTAGAAGAACAATTGCTTTTTGCTTCAGGAAGTTGGACAGTTGACACAAGAGGTAAAGAAGCATTAAGTAAGCTAGCTAAATCATTAGAAAACCAAAAAGATATAAATATATTAATAGAAGGGCATACAGATAATATTGCTTTTGGTGGAAGAGGCCAGATAAAAGACAATTGGGATTTGAGTGTTGCAAGGGCTACATCAATAGTTAGAATTCTTACAGAAAATAGTTCAATTTCAGAAGAAAGGCTAACCGCTGCAGGAAGAGGAGAATTTATGCCAATAGCTGACAATGCTACAAAAGAAGGAAGAAGTGCTAACCGACGAATCGAGATTATTCTATCACCTAAATTAGATGATTTGTATCAATTGCTTGATAATTAAGATGCAAATAGAGCTTTAAAGACTTCTTCAATTTTGGCTACTTTTATTATTTCAATATTATAGTCTTTAGGATTTATTTTGTTGTATTTAGAAATAAATATTTTTTCGAATCCTAATTTTTCTGATTCTTGAATACGCTGTTCGCACCTATTAACTGGCCTTATTTCTCCTGACAATCCTACTTCAGCAGCAAAGCTATATTTGTCGTTAATTGCCATGTCTACGTTGGATGATAAAATGGCACAAACTATACTTAAATCGATTGCAGGATCGTCTACTTTTATTCCTCCAGTTATATTTAAGAATACATCTTTAGCGCCTAATCTAAATCCGCACCTTTTTTCTAAAACTGCTAATAACATAGATAATCGTCTTAGATCGAATCCGGTTGCTGATCTTTGTGGAGTGCCATATACCGCCGAGCTAACTAATGCTTGAGTTTCTATCATTAGTGGACGCATGCCTTCTAAAGTGGCGCTAATTGCAACACCGCTTAACGCCTCATCTTTTTGAGAGATTAAAATTTCCGATGGATTAGTGACTTCTCTAAGACCATTATTTTGCATTTCATAAATACCTAATTCAGCTGTTGATCCGAATCGATTTTTATGCGCCCTTAATATCCGATATACATGATTTCGATCGCCTTCAAACTGTAGTACTACATCTACCATGTGTTCTAAGATTTTTGGACCTGCAATATTTCCATCTTTATTTATGTGCCCTATAATAATAACAGGAATGTTACTTTGTTTGGCGTATGCCATTAATTCAGATGTACATTCTCTAATTTGAGAAACACTTCCAGGAGAAGACTCTATAACATTTGTTTGAAGAGTTTGTATAGAATCAATTACTAAAAGACTTGGAGATAATTTTAACGCTTGTTGAAAAATATTTTGTGTATTGGTTTCAGTAAGCACATGGCAACTTTCGTTTGTTGGTGTTAGCCTATCTGCTCTTAATTTTATTTGTTTGTCGCTTTCTTCTCCTGTAACATATAATACATTTTGATTTTTAATTCTAAGTGCGAGTTGTAAAATTAAAGTAGATTTTCCAATTCCGGGCTCCCCACCTAAAAGAATTAAAGATCCCGAAACGATTCC
>JBELHW010000018.1:0-26865 GCA_042091225.1 Cryomorphaceae bacterium
TATTGCAAGCTACCAGAACCATTTGCTCTTGATTATATTTAGTAATACCGTAAATAGAGCATGGATTAATCTTTGATTGCTCATCGGTAGCAACTAAATCGACCACTTTGTTACATAAAGGACATCTTGGCTCAAACTGACCGTTTTTCATGTCTTGTTCTTTTCTACTTTCAGGAAAAACAAAACCATCTTCGGCACATTTATATCTTCCCTCTCCATATATTGCTCTTGATGAAGCAATTACTACTTTTTTAATATTATGTGGCTCATTTGCCATATAGTCTAGCAGATGAGAGGTTCCTGAAATATTTACCTCCACATACTTATTTATTTCATACATCGACTGACCAGTACCAGTTTCTGCAGCTAAATGAACAATAATGTTTTGGTTAATAATTGCTTTTTTCCAATCTGAATAATTTCGAACATCGCCATGAATAAATTCGACCTTATCTTTAATAGAATTATACAGAGGTGAATTATTGAAATTATCACTATGGATTTGAGAAGATAAATTATCTAATACAGTTACTTTATGGCCTTTGTTGACAAGAGTAAGCGCAAGTTTTGACCCAATAAATCCAGCTCCTCCAGTAATTAAAACGTTTTCCATTTAAACTTGTTTAAAAAATTAACAAACCCTGATATTACAAATATAAAAAAGAAAGGTTTTAAAAGAAGTGGTTCTGTCATCAAACTAAAGACAATAAGAATAAAAAATAATCTCTTCTTCTTTTCGATTATTGTTTGTCTGTAAATCATCCAGAGTAAAAAAATTGTTGCTGGAAAACCAGCCGTTGCTAAAAAAAACATAATAGAATTAGTAGCGCCTTTTTCAATAGAATCGAAGCTAATCGATTCTATCCAAAAATTATAGTCTACCCTACTTCTCACCTCGATATATTGTTGGTCGTCTAGACCAATGCCAGTTAGAGGATAATCCGCAGCTATTAAGATTGGTTGGACTAGGTCAAAAAACCTTACTTGAAAAGAAGTTGATCCCTCACCTAATACTTTGTCTGTAATATTAATAGAAGTAATAGAATAAAGCCCTAAAATAAAAAATGCAAAAAGAGGAATTAAAAAAACATTCTTCTTAACAATTGTTATCGAATAATACAGAAATTGTAACATCATTACAATTAAACCAGTTGTCGAAAAAGTAGATAGTATAGCAAGAGTGGTAAAAGAAACAATCCAAAATTTGAATTTTTTTACAAAAAGAGCTATAAATAATAATAGGTTTAAGAATATTTGAAGCACTCCAGGCTCCCAAAATATCCCTTGATTTCTGACCATATTAAATCCAAATAAATCAAAAGAGTATTTTTCAGGAATGTAGAAAAATAGGTTAAGAAATGTTGAGCATTCGTAATGAGAATTATTGATTAAAGACAAGCTGTTAGAAATGACAGGAAAAAGTGTAAAGTTTATAATTGAATGTAACAAAACCACAATTAACGATAAGTACATATAGTCAATAAATTTCTTTTTGTGGGTTGACTTAAAACAATAAACTACAAAAATTGCAGATATCATTATTGTTAAATTAGCTAAAACTTTTTGACCCGATTGTTCTGTTATTGCAAAAATATAATTTACAAAGAGAAATAAGGAAAAAACGACAATTGTAAAAATAAGAGATCGTAATTCTTTATACGTAACTAGCCTATTAAAAAAAATAAACGCGAATAAAATTAGTACTACTACGAACAATTCTTTTCTATACATTAAAAAGGGTATTCCACCACCACTCAATAGTAATAAAAACACTGAAAATTGTTCTAAATATTTTTGCAAAAACGCTTTACTCATTTTTTAGACTTTTAACCAATCTTTCGTTTTAAAGTCATAGGTTTTAATTACCTTGGCAGGAGATCCAACTGCTATAGAATAGTCTGGAATATTGGAAGTGACTACAGAATTTGCCCCTATAACACAATGCTTCCCTATAGAACAGCCTATAACACTAACATTTTCTCCTAACCAACTTTGATCACCAATTGTCACTGCTCCTTTAAAGCATAAGGGTTGATCTTTTATTGGAACCGTAATATCATCATATTGGTGAATATTATCAGAAATAAAAACGTTGTCTGCTATAAGAACATCCTTTCCGACAATAACTTCTTTCATAGAAACAAAATGAGCGTTTCGACCAATGTAGGAGTTATCTCCTACTTTTAAAGATACTGAATCAGATTGAGCAACAGAAATGAACCAGGCATTAGGCTTTATATAAACACGCTTGCCGATTTCTATATTTTTTGCGTTATCTACGCTAAAAGGATAGCATAAAACAGATTTTTCTCCTAATTTATGTAGGAGGAAACCATAAAAAAAAGAGTTTATTTTATGATTTATTTTAGCTATAATTTTAATTGCCTTTTCCATTTGTATCAATCCAATTAGATTTTCTAGAAATTAATTTTTCAAGCTTAACAATGTCATCGTAATAAAAGTGATGTAAATCGTTTTTTATTTTAGAGTCTAAAGTTAGTTTGTTTTTACTCAGATTTGCTCGAAAAATTAATTCAATAAATAGTTTTAACCGCTCTTTGCCTATTATTTTTTCAATGATTACTTTTAAATTTTTTGATTTTTTTAAGAAGGATAAAAACGATTTTAACTTTTTACTCTTAGGTTGTCCCGTATTTTTTTTATTTATTAAATAAGCTGATGTTTTGAAGCTACTGTCTACTTCTAAAAAACGATAAATTTCGGAAACAGTCCCATCAACATCTTTTATAAATTCTTCGAAAAAAACTACCTTAACATTGTCAAAATTATCCATAAAGGCCTGAACTTGTGCAGCATATAAACCCATATTTTTATAATGCCAAAAAGAATTGAACCCCTTTTTAATTCTTGTTTCTTCGTGTTTTAATGCTAATTCAAAATTATATTCTTCATAAGTAGAGGTATTATGAGAATAGTTTGAAAATGCTCTATTAATTGGATTTCGAAGCATTATTAAAATCTTTACATCTTTACCTAATATTTTTTTCACTTTAGGTATAACCTCTTTATGGTGATACATATATTGAATACTAGCATCACCTAAAACCTTTTGAGTTTTATCTTTATATAAACTCAAGTAATCGTTCTTCTCTAAAATTGAAGTTCTAAGCAAATATTCTTTAATAGGATCACTATCGTTAACTTTTAATATATGATCCGCAATAAAATATCTAGGTTCTTTAATACTAGGAATATAAATATCCGGATGTTGTTCTAAGTAATGAAACAAAGAAGTTGTTCCTGATTTTGGAGCTCCTACAATAAAAAAGTTTGGTTTTATCATCTTGTCAAGAAAGGTAAATAAATAGTATAAAATCCGAATTTTTTCTTGATGTAAATAACCATCAATAAATTCCAAAAAACATTACTTACTAAGCTAGCAACAGCTGCTCCAATTAACTTAAATTCTGGAATTAATATGTAATTTAAAATTATATTCAAGATTGCAGCTGCTATTAATACGTTTTGAAAATACTTTTGGTTTCCAGACATCTGAAGTAACGTTCCTACAGAACCGCATATAGCGCTAAACATCTTACCAATCGAAAGTATAATTAAACTAAATGCTGCTATTTTAAATTCATCACCAAAGACACTTAATATTTGTGTTGGAAATAATGCAAAAACTAATACCATAGGAAAGGTTAACCAAAAAATTGTTTTAGTAGATTTTTGAACTAAACTTTTGAGCGCAATTAAATCGCCACTTGAATAAAGCTCAGAAAACTTAGGAGCAGCAATACTGTTTATGGCCATTAAGGCAATGTAGGCCAACATAGAAACTTTGAGTGCGGCGTTATAAATACCAACAGACTCTTGATCAAAAAAAGAGCCAAGCATTAAAATGTCAATCTTACCCATTATTATCATCATTGATTGACCTAATAATAGAGGGATAGAAATTTTTATCAATTCTCTAGAGCTAATTATTTTTTCGATAGAGTCGGTTTCAAAATTCTTACTATACTTAAACCATAAATAGAACGACAATATAGTCATCAAAACAACACTAGAAACATATGCGAAGATTGGCAAGTTTTCATTGTTAAAAATAACTTCAGCTGCTAAAAGCAACATTAAAGCTCCTAAAACCAATGCAACATTATTTAAAAAAGAAAAAGCGACTATTTTTTTAAGTCCTCTCAAAGCTTGGGCATTTAAATAATAAAACACCAAAGGTATAGCCACAAAAGAAACAAGTTTTATATGAAATGCTGAAGCATTTAGTAGTTGGGCAAGCCAATCGGAAAATAAAAATGTAAGCAAAGCAAAAGCTGAACTCGACAATAACAATATGTAAGATGTTTTAACAAATAATTTAGAAATTTTGGAAGTCTCTTTGTTTACAACAAAAGATGAAAAAAAACGAATAATTGTAGTATCAATTCCAAGCCTAGAAAAAATAGTCATAAACTCTAAAATGAGTAATGCAGTCGCATATTGACCAAAAAATTTAGCACCGTAGTTATTTGTAATAAGAATAGCCAGGACATAACCTAAGGTCATTCCAAAAATTTTCATTAAAAATGTTGCGCTTCCTCCCTTGAATAACTCAAAAAGATGGGCATCATTTCCAAAAATTTGTTTTATTTTTTGACTAAAAACCAAGGGTTTAATAAATTTTCTTTGTTATAAACCAATTCATTTTCAGATTGGTATTGAAGCACTCTAAATCCTGCAGCCTTAACTAAAGCGTGACCTGCTCCGGTATCCCATTCCATTGTAGGAGCATATCTGGGATAAACATCTGCCTTGCCTTCTGCAACCATACATAATTTTAAAGAACTACCTACAGCTAATAATTCAATCTCTTCATGTGATTTTCTCATTTCCTCGAAAAATAATTCTGTTTCTTTACTCATGTGAGACCTGCTACCTACAATTACAAACTGTTTCCTGTCATTTTTTAAGGGTAGAGAATATTCTAATGGAGAGCAAGAATAATTTTCAACTTTATACGCATTTTGTTCATTGGAATAATACATTACATCCTGAACAGGAACATATATTACACCAATAACTGGCTCATTATTATGGATAAGAGCTATATTAACAGTAAATTCTCCGTTTCGTTTTACAAACTCTTTAGTGCCGTCTAGAGGATCAACCAACCAAAATGAATTCCATTTTTTTCTTTTACTATAAACTAAATGCTTTCCTTCTTCACTCAAAATAGGAATATTAGTTTTTTTTAAAAAGGTTAAAATCTTTTTATGAGCGGCTTTATCGGCAAGAGTCAGTGGAGAATCATCGGGTTTGGTTTCGACTGAAAAATCAGTTTCATAAATCTTCATTATTTCTTTTCCTGCTTCAAAAGCAGCAAGCTTTGCCAACTGTATAAACTCCTCCATCATTGATCTATTTAAACTTCATTTATAATCTTAAGCGCTGAAGAAGTCCCTATTCTATTAACTCCAAGATTTAACATTTCTATTGCATCTTTAGCGCTTCTTACTCCTCCTGATGCTTTAACTGGCAAGGGAAAACTGTTTTCAACCATAATTTTGATTACATGTTTTGTTGCCCCATTTGACAAATTATTTTCGGTTGCATAAAAACCAGTAGATGATTTTAAAAATACTTTGTTAAAGTCATCTTTACTAAAATTAGATACTACTATGTTTTTTATTACATTACAAATACTTATAATTTCCTTATCAGACAAAGCAGCACTTTCAATAATCCATTTAATTGTTTTATTTTCAAACAAACAATATTTAGTACAACTCAACACCTCTTGCTCAATAAAGTCTATTTTCCCTTTCTTAAATAAATTATAATTAGCAACAAAGTCTAGCTCATTTGCTCCATCAGCAATTGCCTTTTTTGCTTCTTTAAGTTTATCATCTAAAGAGGCATTTCCGAAAGGAAAATCAATTACAGTTCCAACTAAAGTAGTTGCCGAACAACTATCAATGATATTTCTTGCAAATGAAACAATTTCAGGTCTTATCATTACTAACTTAAAATCATGTTCTATAGCCTCCAAAACAAAGTTCTCAATAAATTCAAAATCTGTTTTTTCAGTTTTGTTCAAATAAGTGGAATCTAGATACGACTGAATTTCTTGCATTAAAGGAGAGTGTCAATCACAAATATAAAAATTTACATTATAATTAATTTAGTTTCGTTAAAAAAACAATTTAACTACCTTTGTAAGCTATGCAAAAATCTAATGTTAATATTTTTCCAACTCATAGCAGTCTCTTAAATAAGCATGAAAAAGAAACATTATTAAATCAAAGAGCTTTTACTATTTGGATGACTGGACTTTCAGGATCAGGTAAGTCTACTATTGCTATTCAACTCGAAAAATCACTTGCAGAATTAGGTTTTACAACAAAAGTATTAGATGGTGACAATGTCCGAACGGGTATTTGTAACAATCTAGACTTTTCTTCAAAAGACAGAATAGAAAATATTAGGCGTATTTCGGAGGTGTCAAAATTATTTATTGAAGGGGGAATTATTACAATTAATAGTTTTATCAGTCCAACTATCGAAATAAGAGAAATGGCTAAAGACATTATTGGTGCCGACTCTTTTTTTGAAATCTTTGTAGACGCTGACTTAGAGACTTGCGAAAAAAGAGATGTTAAAGGACTCTATGCTAAAGCAAGAAAAGGAGAAATTAAAGATTTTACTGGAATTAGCGCACCCTTTGAGAAGCCAGTTAATCCTGATTTAATTTTAGACACTAAAAGCAATAGCGTCATTCAATGCGTTGATTTAATAATTGATAAAATAAAAAATCAAATTACCTATTAAATGAAATCATATAATCTTAACCACTTAAAAGAATTAGAATCAGAGGCAATTTTTGTTATAAGAGAAATTGCCGCTCAATTTGAAAAACCAGTTCTGTTGTTTTCGGGCGGTAAAGATTCTATAATTCTTTTTCATTTAGCTAAAAAGGCTTTTTATCCTGGAAAAATCCCTTTCCCATTAATGCATATTGATACAGGACATAACTTTAAAGAAACGCTATTATTTAGAGATAAGCTAATAGAAGATGCTGGCGAACAACTAATTGTTAAATATGTTCAAGACTCTATTAACAAAGGAACAGCATTTGAAGAAAAAAGTGCTAATCCGTCTAGAAATGGTCTTCAAACCATTACACTTTTAGAAGGGTTAGAAGAAGAAAAATTTGATGCAGCTATGGGAGGTGCAAGAAGAGATGAAGAAAAAGCTCGAGCCAAAGAAAGATTTTTCTCTCACAGAGATGAATTTGGACAATGGGATCCAAAAAATCAACGTCCTGAGCTTTGGAATATATTTAACGGCAAGAAAAACATTGGCGAGCATTTTAGGATTTTTCCTATAAGCAACTGGACGGAAATGGATGTTTGGCAATATATTTTAATGGAAAATATTGAACTTCCATCACTTTACTTCGCTCATGAAAGAGAGGTAGTAAACAGAGATGGTGTTTTATTGGCTAAAAATGATTTTATTACCTTAAAGGATTCGGAATCATTTGAGAGTAAATTAATTAGATGCAGAACTATCGGAGATATGACATGCACAGGAGTTGTGGAGTCTTCAGCATCTTCAATAGAAGATATCATTAAAGAAGTTTCAGCTACTAGAATTACAGAAAGA
The DNA here is from genome assembly GCA_042091225.1 of Cryomorphaceae bacterium. Lineage (GTDB taxonomy): Bacteria > Bacteroidota > Bacteroidia > Flavobacteriales > UBA7312 > JABAYQ01. The sequence goes on from JBELHW010000018.1 coordinate 7,627, forward strand.
GGCGGAAGGACAGATGATAAACGTTCGGAAGCTGCAATGGAAGACAGAAAAAAACAAGGTTATTTTTAACATATAAAAAATGAGCGAAAAAGGATATCTAGATATGGAACTTTTAAGGTTTACAACAGCAGGAAGTGTTGATGACGGAAAAAGTACTCTTATAGGAAGACTTCTTTATGATAGTAAGTCTATTTTTGAAGACCAACTACAAAGTCTTAAAGAAACAAATAGTCGTAAAGGAGAAAAAGGTATAAACCTAGCTCTTTTAACTGATGGTTTAAGAGCGGAAAGAGAACAAGGAATCACTATCGATGTTGCTTATAGATACTTTGCAACCCCTAAAAGAAAGTTTATTATTGCCGATACGCCAGGACATATTCAATATACTAGAAATATGGTTACAGGAGCATCGACAGCAAATCTTGCCATCCTATTGATTGATGCAAGGCATGGAATTGTTGAACAATCTTGTAGGCATGCATTTATAGCTTCTTTATTACAAATTCCCCATGTAATTGTTTGTGTAAACAAAATGGATTTGGTTGATTATTCTGAAGATGTATTCCTTAATATTAAAAAAGATTTTGAAAACTTTTCTTCAAAACTTGACATTAAAGATATTCAATTTATACCCATTTCTGCTCTTGATGGTGATAATGTTGTAAATCGCTCAGAAAATATGAATTGGTTTGATGGTACAACACTTATGTATTCTTTAGAAAATATTCATATCGGCTCTGATCATAATCATATCGACTGTAGGTTTCCTGTTCAATCGGTTATACGACCACAATCTAAAGAGTTTCCAGATTTTAGAGGCTATGCAGGTCGAATTGCAGGGGGTGTTTTTAAACCTGGCGATGAAGTTAAAGTTTTGCCATCAGGATTTACTACAAACATTAATAAGATTTATTTAAAGGATAAAGAAATCGAAGAAGCCTTTTCTCCAATGTCGGTCTGTATGACCCTTAATGACGATCTGGATATTAGTAGAGGAGATATGATAATTAGAGTAAATAATTCTCCTAAATCTCAACAAGATATTGATTTAATGGTTTGCTGGATGAACGAAAAAAAGCTTGTTCTAAATGGTAAATATCATATAAAACATACTTCTAAAGATGTAAGGTGCATTGTAAAAGATATAAAATACAAAATGGATATAAATAATCTTCATCGACTAGAAGATGATAAAGAAATTGGTTTAAATGATATAGCCAGAATTTCTATCCGTACAACATCCCCATTATTTACAGACGAATACAGACGAAACAGAATGACTGGTAGTCTGATTATAATTGATGAGGCTACTAACGAAACGTTAGGCGCAGGAATGATACTTTAAATAAAAAAGAGGCTTAAAAGCCTCTTTTTTTGTTTAATTTAACTTAAAGGTAATGGGTATGTTATACTGTACCTTTACAGGTTTACCCCTTTGTCTTCCAGGGCTAAACTTTGGCATACTCTTAACTACTCTTATGGCTTCAGAATCCAGATACTTATCTACACCTCTAAGTAGCTTTACATTTGTTACAGAGCCTGATTTATCAACGACAAACCCAACAAAAACTCTTCCTGTAATGTTATTTTCTTTTGCTATTGCTGGATACCTTGTGTTTCTTGCAATAAACTTTAATATTTCTCCTTGAGTACATTGATCATCGGAACAACCTTTAAACATTGGCATATCTTCAGCAATCATAAAAACTTCATCTGTTTCTTCCTCCTCTTCAAATATTTCGGTATCCTCATCGGATTCAGTATCTTCAATGTCAACCTCCTCTATCTCTTGTTTATTATCTACAATTTCTATCACTTCAGGTGGAGGGGGAGGTGGAGGGGGTGGCTTTTTTTCTCTAAAAGTAGCCTCAATTTCCTCTTCCCATTCGGCTTCTAGAGTGATGTCTCCTAAAGAAGACGCTGACTTTTCGTAAGTTCTATATTCGAAAGCACCTAATACAATTAGCAAGGAAGCAGCTAATCCAATTTGTATAAACAGACCTCTTTTTTTCTCTAAATCGTACTTTGGATTCTTTTTTAGTTCCATAATTTAAAAATTATTGCTTCAACAAATTTAATATTTTTGTTTAATAATTAGACACGAACGAAAGCTATTTTAGTACTTAAATACAAACCAACTAGAATTCCAAGCCCGTCTGCAAGTACATCTAAAATATCACCAGACCTATTTGTTGCGTATAATGACTGAAAAAATTCTAATGAAACAGCATAACTAAAACAAGTCAACATAAAATATAAACGCTTATTTTTAAAAGAATATTGTTGAAATGCCTTAATTAAAACAAGAAATGCCCCAGCAAATAGTATTAAGTGAATTAATTTATCTAATTGAAAAAAATCGGAAAAAGATATTTTTGGTATTGAGTTGCCAGGAATTAAATGAAGAATTGCTATAAATAAAAAATAAATTATAGCTACAAACTTCCACATTTTAACCAATCAATTCTTGATATTGTTCTGAGCTGAGTAATGAATCAACATCAGAAACATTTTCAATTCTCACTTTAATCATCCAACCATCATTGTAAGGGTCTTTATTAACCTTTTCTGGAGCATCTTCAAGATCTTGATTAAATTCAATAATTTCACCACTTATCGGCATAAATAAATCAGAAACTGTTTTAACTGCCTCAACCGTGCCAAAAACCTCTTCTTTTTCTATTGTTTCGCCCTCCGTTTCAACTTCAACAAAAACAATATCTCCTAACTCACTCTGAGCAAAATCGGTTATGCCTATTGTTGCAACATCGCCATCAATTTTAATCCACTCGTGATCTTTTGTATATTTTAATTCTCCAGGTATATTCATTTTCTAATAATTTGGTACAAAAATACAATTTTTATAAGAAAATATTTACTGAGCAAGAGTAAATCTTATACTAAATCCTCCATTTGAAACGGCAGATTCAAAACTACTGGTAACATAAGGATTTGTAAATACTCTGTCGTAAAACAATCGAAGATTTAACCTACTACTCACAACATAATCGGCAGTAAACTTTAAAGAAAATACACTGTTTCCGCCAGTAATTTCTTCTAGGTTTTCTACTAACTGCCTTATAACAACTTTATTTGTTCTGATTGAAAAATCTAACTTTAAGTCTAAATCTGATTTTACTTGCGTTTGTTTTCCTGCCGCCCGAACGTTAAAAGACAAATCTTTTAAACGATATCCGGAACCAACGATTAACTCACTAGTACTTCTTTCAGTTAATTGATTATTACTTAGCCCTAAAGTTAATGTTCTATCTTTTTTAATTTCAACTCTAGCTAAAACACTATTTTTCAAAGTCATGTCTAATTTGAAAAGTGGGCTTAAGCTTTCTCTCAATGTTACCTGATTAAACTCATATTGATTAAAGTAATTATTAGTTGCTTCATTTACCTGATCGGCCCATCCATCTCCATTAAAATCTTGATAGTCTAAATTAGTAACATACGAACCAACACTATATGTTGATCTGTAAGAATGACTCATAGTAATCGTTTTAAATCGTTTAGAAAACCATTTAATATTTTTTAGTCCATCATAATTAATTCTCCAGTTCGGAAGAGGTATTTTTGGGAACTTATTTAAACTAACAGTATTTGGATTTTTTCCAGCATAGGCTGCTAAGAAAGAAGAAATTAAAACCTCATCAGAAGTTTCTTGATAACCTACTGGAAATCCTGTTGAGTCGATAGGATTGGGATTCGGATTCAATGCCGCCAATCTGTTTGCAATAATCAATCTATTGTTTCTAAATTCTTGAAATGTTTGCGAAGAATGGTTCTCGAAATCTTTGGTAAAAGCTGTATTCCAACTTATAAATGAAATGCTGTAACTACCATTTTCTATCGGATTGAATGCCTGATAATTTCCATCTGAATTAAATCTAAAAATTGATTGATTGTTTTCAGAATTTATTCTGCTGGCAGTTAATTCTATTCTAAATCCTTTAAAAGGCTCTACTGTAGATCTTAAATTTAAAGTCTCGCTATTATTAGTTCTACTATATTGATTTAAAGTTGAGTCGTTTGTTAACCAGCCGTTAGCTCCACTTAAAGTATCTATGCCTATATTTTGAACTCCTAAAGCAAAAGGAATTCCTGGAGACATATCGGTCCAATCTTGTCCAAAAAACCCTGGTTTTCGATTAAACCCGGGTAACATAGTTCCATGGGTTTGACTATAAGAAACTGATACATTTTTAAGCATCATAGCAAAATTAGCAGCATAATCTATGTAATCTTGGAATGTAAGTTTTACGGTGTCTTGATCTGCGGGTAAAATAATTGCATTTCTAGAGCCGTTTCTTCCAGGCCTTCGCTGAGAATTAAACTTCTTGTTTACTTTATTTAAATAAGGAATCTTCTTATAAAGTTGTGTTAAATTGAATGTAGAATTTATTTGCTTAGAGTTATTGTTTTGTATGGTGTTACCCAATCTTTCTATTGCAACTGGTGCAGCAATCCAGTCAAAAGATGCAGAATACTTAGTAGTCAGACTAATCCAATTAGTGAGCGGAAATTTGTTTAAAGGTAAATTGTAGCTCAAGTTTAGATCGTGATGGTAAATAGTTGGTCTTCCAAAATTGATAAAGTTATTCCAAATCGTATCTCTTTTTTCTTTGTAAAACGGATCTAATTTTGAAATTTCCCCATAAGGCTCATCTATACTGGCAGAGTTTCTAACTTTAAATTCTGTTTTTAATGTTCGAGTTAAATCATATTTTACGCTATAGTTTCTATTCCATAAGAATCCTTTAGCATAAGAGGGTTCTAATATAAAGTCTGAGTTTATATTTCTGAACTGAGTCTTATTATAATACCTATTTAAATCCGTCTGAAAAGAAATGGCTTTAGGTCTTGTATAAAAATTAAAATCTCTTAGTAACCTGAAGTATTTATTTTTAAATAATTTAACTTTTGAAAAAGGTTTTATGTTTTTTGGAGCAGAAGCAAAATTATAACTTATACCTGCTCTTGTATCAATTGTCGTTCTTTCTGTTAAGCTAATACTTCTTGAATTAAGCTCATTTCTAGAGTAGGTTAATGAAAAGTTTTCTAAATCATAAATTCTAGCTTTTTTAGACTTATTTGCTGACTGCGACTTCCTTACATTTGTAAAGTTGATCGACTTTCTTTTAGTATAATCTTGCACAATTGATTTTAAAGAATCTTTTTCTTCTTGAGATGACAATTCATTTAAAGACTCTTTTAGGGTTATATCTGGGTCTAAAGGATTGTATTGTGGGTTTTGAATAGACTCAGACATTCCAACATACAAAGGAATTTTAAGGTTTGCTTTTTCTGAGAAAAAATCACCTAAAGCGAAAGTAGAAGAAGCATCGTATTGATAAGCATCATATTTCTGACGATTATTCAATGATTGTTCAATACTACCAAATCCGACGGTACTCATACTTCCTGAGAAGTTTACATTAGCGAAATCTGCTAATCGAGCATTAAGCCTAGCATTTGCAGCATAACCACCTCGTTCATCAAAGTCAGTCAGTCTTAATTCGTTTAACCAAATCTCTCCACATTTAGCCAGACCGTCATCTGAAAAAGTATTTTGAGAACTAGTCCCTTTTTTTGGATTTCTAATTCCTAACATAATCGTTTTTACCTGACTTAGGTTAGGATTACCAACTACAGTAATTTCACCTTCACCAAGATAATTTTTATAGACTTCACTTGAGCTTTCAATCAGCCCATCTTTAATTGCTTTGTTTCTTAGCTTTTTAACCTCTTGGAGGACTGCAAATTCCAAGTCAATTTCATTTTCAGAAGGCCATATTAATTCATCATCAAGTGAGGAGGTTCCCCAAGGTGTTAACTTTAATGGCACTGAATACTCATAAAAATTATCATTAAAGTCAGTTCCTAAACGAATAAATAAATGTAAGTCATTATCTTTCAAAGCAGTTTGATCAACTCCTGAAGCTTCGGCATGAACATACATTTTAAGTTTTTTGTAAGTTCGGAAGTCATTGTTGAAAGTCTTGTATGCAGCCCTAGAGTCACCGTCCTCTAAATCACATACTTTTAAGACTAAAGATTGCTCATTTTGTCTTCGGATAGATGTAGTAGTATTATCTATTTCTTGTTCGATTCCAGGGGGTAATACGTAAGGTATTGGTGAACGTTTTCCATTTTCTTCAATGTTAACTACTGACACATCAAAAATAGTGTTGTTATCATTATCAGTTGGTACATACTCCCCTTGCTCTCGTAAATCAAAATTATATCTTCTCCACTCTCCTCTAACTAATTCTAAAGTTGCCAATCTAAGAGTAATTGGATCTTCAAAATCTTTCATAATCATTCTTACAAATCGAATAGATTTAAAGTCTCTAATCGAACCTACGATTTTAGTTGGTTGCTGAACAGGCACTTTAAATTGATACCATTTTATAGTTCGTGATCTTCCGTCTACAGTGGTAATTTCAGATTCTTGTACATCTGAAATATAATTTTCGCCTACTTGCATTCCAGGGAATATTGGAATTTCATAATGAAAATAACTTTCTGATTCATTTAAAGTATTATCAAAATTAATATCCTCCGTATTTGGAATTGAAGTTGAGGAGATTGTTGTCGGATTTGGCAAAGCCGAATTACCATCGATACCTGAATAATATTCGTACCTAGATAAAATAGAAGCTTGCTGTCCATCTAAATCATCACCTAAAAAATACTGAAAGTTATCACCAGCAGGATCTTCAAATGCGTTAATATAAGCCTGACTAGCATTACCAAACCTTTGGTTTAACTTCTGAACATAAGATGTATCAAAAAAAGCTCTTTCATCAACATCTCTTAATCCATCGTAACCTACATCTTGAAGCGATCTTGAATTAGACTGTACGTCAAAGGTATTAGTAAGAGCAAAAGTTGATGGCATATACCCCCAAACACTAGAGCTAGTGTCTAGATTTTCGATTACATTAGAAGTTGGCAGTCCGTTTTCATAACTCTTGAATCCGTCTTTTAAAACATCCTCAGAAATATTACCAAGATTTAAAATAATTGTACCACCATTTTCATTTTGAGAATCATCATTAAAAGGATCCATCACCCAAAACTCTAAAAATTCAATATTTTGAGTTTCAAAATCGGTTGATTCTATTTTTCGCATTATTCCTCCCCATCTTGTTTCAGGAAATAGAAGCGAACCTTGGCTATCAATGTTATCTGCATCAAAATTATAAGGTCCTCTTTTAAAAGGATTATAATTAATATTCAATAGAGGAATATTAGAGATTTGAGACGAAAATTGAGGGTCTCTGTTAGGAAATACTTCTTTTTCTAAAACTTCTCTTACAATGTGGTTAGAAAGTTGGGCTAAGTCGTTTTGTATGTGAGTTGGAGATGTTGACGTATTTCTATAAAAGGTTGGATCAATACTATACCACGAAAGTAAACCTCTATTAAAGCCAGATGCTAAGTTTCCAATTTTAGGAGTTTGATTTGGCAATTGAGATTCTGGAAACAATACTGGATCGTTAGGGATACTTGCTAAAAACCAAGAGCCCGCATTTTTAATATCAATACCTGTGCTACTTGCTTCAAAATCATCAATATATGCTGTTCCTTCTTCACCTACTGCCCTTTGATGGCCAGGAATTAAATGAGCAAATTCGGCAGTAGCTGTTATAGAAGATTCTTCTTTAGTATCTAAAAATGGAATCTTATCAATTACTTTAGTTAAAAAAGTAGATTTAGTTCGATAAGTACCATCTAAACCCCAAATAGTATTCGAAATTGGTTCTTCCCCAGTATTTACCTTTTTAGTATAAGGACGTTCGGTTAAATTTAAAATAGTTCCGCCTAACATAAAGTCATCTGAAACCCGATAATCTACATGAGTACCAATTAAGGTTTTTCGAGTTAATCCAAATGAATTACTTTCTACAGCTATTCGTATTGGGGTTCCAGAAAGTAAAATACCATCATTAATAATCGTTACCTTACCCATTCCATAATTTACAGTATAATCTGTTCCTTCTTCTAGTCTAACACCACCTGCAGTAACTACGACCGAACCTTCTTCAACCGATAAAACACCAAGATATATTTCAGAACCTGATTCAGACTGGTACGTTCCTTTCAGTCTGAATTTGTTAAACTCAGGAAACTGTTGAGCTATATTTAAAGTAGAATCGTAAAGAACATCGTAAGCGTAAACATCAGCAATATCAGGATTTGTAAACTTTTCTCTTAAATTATTTCCAAATGGTTCACGTACAGGAAAAATGATTCTTCCATTTGAGCTTACAATTGTTATTCCTGGAATAAAATCAAAAATTCCATCAGATCGAGACTCTTGTTGAGAATTTAACTGATCTAATCCCAATAGCTTTATTAACGGCTGACCATTTATATTTCCCTCAGGAATGTAATTAGTTATAGAGCCGTTGTCCTTAGTGTTTTCATAAACAATATCAAGATAAAATTCATCCTGACTAAGATTATAAGCGCCAAGTGAATATATATTCTTCATCATCAAATCCCAGTTAGGAAGACGAGGAGAGAAATTAATATTTTTCAATAATTTAAGATAAAGAGAGTTTGGAGCACTAGGACCATTTGAAGTAAATTCTCCAACTTGATAAGTCTGTCCTCCTATTGTATATTGAAAGGCTACTGCGAGTACCTCATCAGGGCCAATTACACTATTTAAAGAAATATATCCTAATTGAGGATGCAATGTATATTCAGAAGGGCTTAATAGTCTTGCTCTTTCAATTTTCTCATAATCCTGTGACCCTAAAAAACCGGGGTATGATGTTGGTGAAAAAACACTTGAAATCTGGTTAAGATTTCGTAATATTTCTCCTTCTGATAACATCTGATCATATAAATTATTACTTTGATTATCAGGAAAAATTAAAGTTGGATTTGCAGTAAATAAGTTAGAATTATAAATATTTTGTTGGGACTCTGCTAAATCTAAAAAAGCTAATATGTTTCTTGTGTTCTCTACCGTTCCTGTTTTGTTTGTAACCCATACTTCTAGTTTAGTAATGTTTACTGCAGAATTGATAAATGGTAATTGCTCTAATGCGTTATCGTATTGGTCTTTAAAATAATGACTCAAAAAGTAGTGTTTGTTAGCTTCGTATTGATCAGCATAAATGTCGAATTCTGTGGTTTGCGCTCCAGCCTCAACGTCAATTACTTTAGAATTACTTTCTTGCTTAGAGAAGATAGTTGTTACGGTTGCTTTACCAAATTGAAGTTGGGTTTTAACCCCAAGTAAACTTTGAGAGCCAGTAATCAGAGTACCATTAAGAGGAAGACCTACATTTCCGATTTCAATTTTTTTAATTATTTCATCTTCTTCACCAACATATTCAAGCTTAATTTTATTATCAAAATTAAAGGTTGCTTCAGTATTAAAATTAGTATTTAATTGCAATTTATCTCCTATTTTACCAATTACATTCATTTGGATTTTTTGTTTAAAATCGAAGCTTGTTGTAGCTTGTCTGTCAACTGGTACTGTTGGATTTTTTGTATTATTATGTTTTACAGAAAATATTAGTTCAGCCGAACCTTGAGGCCTTATATCTACAGAGCTATTACCAAAAATTTTATCGAAAACTTCGCCTCCAATGTCGATACTTAATGGACCCTTTGATTTATTTTGATCATTTAGAGAAGGACTAGCAATTTTTTGTTTCCAATAATTTTGTTTTTGTTGGTCGTAATTATAATTACTGTATTCGCTAAAAGTGAAATAAGTAGGATTTGAAATTCTAAATTTACTTTTGCTATGATTAACAGTATAATTTCCTGATTCGGAATTATATTCAATTTCTGGACTTAAAATAGAAGGATAGCTAAGAAAAAAACCTCCATTAGAGCTATATAAGGGATTTTGCCATTGTTGAGGAGATTGAAAGTCATAAGGCAATGTATCATTCCCAGTTTGAGAATAGGAATTACCTACACCTAGGAATCCCCAAATAAAAACAATCAAAAAAGGAAAAGTTCTAAACAAAATCAAATTCTTAAAGAAGGCAAAAATATTATAAATTTTTGAGCACTCTCTTAACTAACTCCTCAACTTCCAGATTAGATTGATTTTTCAATTCTCTATCAATTGCTTTGTTAACCATATTTTTAGAAAAGCCCAGCATTGTTAAAGCACTTAACGCTTCTTCTCTCGTTGTATTGTGTAAAATTGGGTTCTCATCAGCCGAAATTCCTTGCTTAGCAATTTTATCTTTTAAATCTAATATTATTCTTTGTGCTGTCTTTGCTCCAATTCCTTTAACACTTTTAAGAGCCACTACGTTTTCTGATAATATAGCCATCTGAGCATCGTTTGGAGAAAGGGAAGACAAAATAGTTTGGGCTGTATTTGTTCCAACACCAGAAACAGATATTAAAAGACGAAACAATTCTCTTTCTGCTTTTTCAAAAAATCCATACAACGTGTGTGAATCTTCCTTGATAGATAGATGAGTGAAAAGACTACAAAGTTCTGAATCAGATATTTGTGAAAATGTATGAAGCGAAATACGAATCATATAACCAATACCGTTACAGTCCACTACTACAAACGACGGATTCTTTTCGACTAACTTTCCTTTAATGTGTGTTATCATTTCTTTTTTGTTTGGGCATCAATAACGGCAATAGTAACCATATTTACAATCTCTCTAACCGAACATCCTAACTGAAGAATGTGAACAGGCTTTTTCATTCCTATTAAAACAGGACCAATTGCATCTACATCATCTAATTCTTGAATAAGCTTATAAGCTATATTGCCTGACTCTAAGTTAGGAAATATTAGTGTATTTGCATTTTCTTTTAAGTTGTTAAATGAAAAAACATAATCTCTTTTTTCTTTATTGAGGGCAAAATCAGCTTGTATCTCTCCTTCCACATTTAAAGAGTTATTTTTTTGTTTAATAATTTGCACAGCCTTAGATATTTTTCTCGACCCTTCAGAATTTGAAGAACCAAAATTGGAATAAGACAACATTGCTACTCTTGGTTTTATATTAAACTTTTTTACGGCTTTTGATGTAAGTAAAGCTATTTCTGCTAGCTCTTCAGCTGAAGGATCTATGTTAATGGTAGTGTCTGCTAAGAAAAGGGCACCTTTTTTGGTGTTCATAATAAACATTCCAGCAACTTTTTCCACTCCATCTTCTGTTCCAATAATTTGAAGAGCTGGCTTAATTGTGCTAGGGTAATTCCTAGAAATTCCTGAAATTAAAGCATCTGCTTGATTTAATTCCAACATCATTGCCCCAAAATAATTTCGCTCTCTCATTAGTTTTCTAGCTTCATATAAAGTTACACCTTTACGCTGTCTCTTTTTATAAAACTCCTCTCCAAACAAATACCTTCTTTCTTTCTCTTCATTACTTTTTGGATCAATTATAGTGACATCTTCTAAGTCTAAAGCATTTTCTTCAATTAATTGAAGAATTATCTTAGTTCTTCCTAATAAAATTGGTTCTGCTATTCCTTCGTCTTTAACTTGCTGTGCTGCTTTCAAAATTTTATAGTGCTCTGCTTCAGCAAAAACTACTCTTTTAGGGTTTCTAATTGCTCTATTGGTAATTGATTTCAATAATTTATTATCAAACCCTAATCTACTTTCTAAATCTTGTGCATATGCATCTAAATCTGTAATTTTCAATTGTGCAACACCGGAGTCAATTGCTGCTTTAGCTACTGCTGGAGCAACAACAGAAATTAAACGATTATCTAATGGTTTTGGAATGATGTAATCGGGTCCAAATGTAATTACTTGTTCTCCGTATGCTAAATTTACTGTTTCTGGCACTAACTCCTTAGTTAAATCAGCTATACTTCTAACTGCAGCTAATTTCATTTCTTCATTAATACATTTTGCACGTACATCTAAAGCACCTCTAAAAATATAGGGAAAACCCAGAACATTATTAACCTGATTAGGATGATCTGACCTTCCGGTGGCCATTATTATATCTTCTCTTACGCTAATAGCATCTTTGTATGAAATTTCTGGATCAGGATTAGCTAATGCAAAAACTATAGGATTAGTATTCATTGAAGAAATCATTTCTTTTGAAACTATATTTCCTTGAGAAAGGCCTAAAAATACATCTGCATCTTTCATTACATCCTCTAAAGTTTTTACATCTCTATTTGTAGCAAATTCTGCTTTTTCTTTTGTAAGATTTTTTATGTCAGCCCTAATAACGCCTTTACTATCAAGCATTACAATATTCTCTTTTTTAGCTCCTAAAGACAAATACAATCTTGTACAAGACATTGCTGCTGCTCCTGCTCCATTTACCACAATTAAAACATCTTCAATGTCTTTTTGAGCAAGCTCTAATGCGTTTAATAAAGCAGCACTTGAGATTATAGCTGTTCCATGCTGATCATCGTGCATTATAGGGATGTTAAGCACCTCTTTGAGCCTTTTTTCTATTTCAAAACATTCGGGAGCCTTTATATCCTCTAAGTTAATTCCTCCAAAAGTGGGCGAAATTGCTTTCACTGTATTTACAAAGGTATCAATATCGTTAGCATCTACTTCAATATCAAAAACATCAATATCAGCAAATATTTTAAACAACAACCCCTTACCTTCCATAACTGGCTTTGACGCTTCCGGACCAATATCTCCTAAGCCTAATACTGCTGTTCCGTTTGATATCACAGCAACTAAGTTACTTTTGGCAGTGTATTTATAGACATCATCCTTATTCTCGCTTATCGCTATACAAGGATTGGCAACTCCTGGAGAATAAGCCAAAGCCAAATCTCTTTGTGTGCTGTGTTTTTTGGTCGGAATAACTTCAATTTTACCAGGACGACCATTTTTATGATAATCTAAAGCCTCTTTCTTGTTGCTTTTTTTAGCCATTATTTTATTGTATTAAAAAAAAAGCCGGAATTAACCGGCTTGATAAATTTAATGTAATATTTAATCTGTTATTACTAATCTTTTCATTGTTTTCACCTCACCTTCTATAATTATATTAGCAAAATATAATCCAGATTTTTGGTTAGAAAAATCGAAACTTAAACTTCCTTCTTTATCATAAATTGTTTCATTGAAAACTACACTTCCTAACATATCAGAAACTATAATTGTCGCAATCTGACCCATTTTCAAGTCGTAATCAATTGAGGTTAATGAATTACTTGGATTAGGATGAAATTCACTAAAGTAATCGTTGTTTAAATCGGCAATAGATGTAGATTCTGTTGAATATGAAATATTTACACAAGCAGAATCTGCAATATTATTTTCATCAAATACACAGTATTTCACAACAGCAGAACCAGTTGTAGCATTTGGTTGATAGTGAATAGAAAAACTTGTTTCGTTTGTGGTGTTTGCTTCTACATTCAAAACACCAGAGGAAAAGCTCACATTTGCAGGATAACATAAATCCCAGCAAAAATAGTTAGAAGAACCTTGAGGGGCAGTTCCGACAAGTTGTCTTGATGCCTTTAGGCTTAAATCTGTATCAGAAGTGTTTTCTACATCAATTACTGTATAAAGTTCAAAATCATCACTACTACCAATAACAGGATTGGCATGAGGGGTTAAAACTATAGATTGAGACACTGCTACAAAAGAACAACAAGCAAAGAGTAAGTAGATAAGAGACTTTTTCATAATTAGCAATTTTAATTGATAAAACAAATATAATAAAATAAAACTGTACTCTAGACATAAGAGAATCCAAAAATTTTACCGTTGAGCGAGTAAGTTTACAACTTCTTACTCCAAAACAAACTTTCGTAATTAAAATTTTATAATTTTATACTGACTTAAACGTTTATACACATGAAAAAACTAATACTTTCGGTATTTATTCTTTTTACCTTTTTTTCTTATTCACAAGACCTAGTTAGCATTGTTCCTTCTTCTAGAACTGCTCTTATCGAAGAATTTACTGCTGTTGGTTGTGGAAACTGTCCTACTGGACATTCTATCACAAGCACTTTAGAAAGTGAAAATTTAAACAAAGTAATATCAATTAGATACCATCACGGTTTTCTAGCCAACCCTAGCGGAGATAATTTAGATTTCAGAACAAGTTTTAGCGATTCTCTAGCCCTGCAAGCAGAATTAGTTGGCCAACCATTAGCAACAGTTAACAGAAATATTTTTGATGGCTTAAACAAAACAAGTCTTTCGATATTTGAGTTAGAAAGTTCATGCTCAGAAATAATATCGCAAGAGGCAGTAGTAAATATTGGCGCTAATGCAATTATAGATTCTTCAACAAATGAGTTAGAAATAAATATAGAGTTATATTATACTGGCAATCAATTAGTAAATACAAACTTATTAAATGTCGCATTACTACAAAATAATATAATAGCAACACAAGCAGTATATAGCGTACCAACTCCAAATGATTTTTTAGAAAATGGACTGTATTCTCATAAATACGTGTTAAGGCATTTGATAACCGGACAATGGGGAATACCTGTAGAGATTAATGAGGGGCCACTAATCAGTGAAAAAATTAATTATAGCATTCCTCTGGAATATAGAAATATTTCTGTCAACTTAGAGAATCTCGAATTAGTGATTTTTGTTAATGAAGATAGACAACAAGTACTTAACGCCATAAAAATAACTCCTGAATTTGGTTCTCTTCAATCTTCAAGTGTAATTGAAGAAACTAGTTTTAAAGTAAGAGTATATCCAAACCCAGTTAATAGAAATGCAATTATAAACATCAATAATTTATCCAACGATATTGATCAAATTCAAATAATTGATGTTACTGGCAAATTACTCTATTCTAACAAAAAATTTAATGAAACAGACAATGTTTTATTACAAGATTTAGACTATAAACCAGGAATATATTTTATACAGTTTTTGCAAAAAAATCAAATAATTTCAAATGAAAAACTCATTATTCACTAAATAATTAAAACCAAAGTATTATGAAAAACTTACCAATAATTTTATTTTTAATAAGTAGTATGCCCGTTTGGGCTCAGTTAGAGGATGGAACAATTGCTCCCGACTTTACAGTCGATGATATTTTAGGGGTAGAACACTCTCTTTACGAAGATTATCTGGATCAGGGAATACCAGTAATAATGGATATTTCTGCAACTTGGTGTGGTCCGTGCTGGAATTACCATGAGTCACACGCATTAAAAAACTTATATACTATTTTCGGAGCACACGGTTCTAATGAAGTACAAGTTTTATTTGTTGAAGGAGATCCTAATACTCCAACAAGCGAACTAGAGTTCAGTAACCTTGGTAATTGGATTGAAGGAACTCCTTACCCTATAATTGATAATGGAACAATAGTACAATTATATAGTATTGGTTATTTCCCTACAGTATACGCCATTTGTCCTAACAGAAAGGTGTATGAAATTGGACAAAGTAATTCCAATGATTTAGTTAGTTTAACCGAACAAAATTGTGGAGTATCATTAAATAGAATTCAAAACAATATTTAGTTGGAAGATACTGAAGCCGCTGCATGCCCGATTGAAAGCCCAAAACCTAAAGTAAAGATTATCAATCATGGAACTAATACAATTACATCTGTTAAACTAGAACTTTTTGAGGGAGAATCAACTACGCCAATAGATGAGGTAGTTTGGGAAGGAAATTTAACCCCATTTGAAGAAGATTTTGCAGAATTCTCGACAATTTCAAATTTTAATCCTGAAGCTGAATATCTTGCTTTAGCTAGCGACCCAAATAATGAGACTGACGCAAATGATGCTCTAAATCAAGCAACTATTTATGTGACAAATATGCTTGGAAAAAAAGTAATTGAGTTAAATAATTTTAATACTAATATTATTGACATCTCTTCACTTGATAACGGCATATACTTTTTAAACACAAATTTAAATGGAAAACTAATAACTGAAAAATTTGCAATTCTAAAATAAAAACAAGATTTCTTTTTTAAAAAAGGTTGATTTTTATAATCAACCTTTTTTTTTATTTGAGTGTGTAAGATTTTAAAATTAATTTGTAGATAGTGCAAATAATGATTAAATTTGGGCTCACTTAATCTTAACAATATAAAATTATGAGACATATTTTACTAGTTTTAGCTGTTGTTTTTTCATTCAGCACTACTTCATTTGCTCAATTACCTGATGGTAGTATTGCACCAGACTTCACTACAACAGATATTAATGGTAATACACACAGACTTTACGACTACCTTGATGAAGGATACACCGTAATATTAGACATTAGTGCTACATGGTGCGGACCTTGCTGGAATTATCACTCTGGAGGTACTTTTGAAGAAATTTGGGAAGCTCATGGACCTGCTGGTGAACCAGGAGTTAGCCCTAATACTACAGATGATGTAGTTATTCTTTGGTTCGAAGGTGATGCTGGAACAGCATTAAGCGAACTTGAAAACAGTAATCTAGGAAATTGGATAGAGCCAGTTCCAGGAGAACCTGTAACTTTCCCTATAATTAATGATGACAATATTGCAGATCTTTACGACTTACCATACTGGCCAATAATTTACACGATTTGTCCTAGTAGAATCTTAACTGAATCTGGTCAAGCTAGTGCAGCTCAACACTATGCAAATTTAGCAGATTGTCCTGTAGCTGTAGAAGGAACAAATGCTTCTTTAGTTTCTTATGACGGAAACTTAGCTCCAAGTGGTTGTGATAATTCTGCTTCAGGAAACGTATCTGTTACTGTACAAAATTTAGGAACTGAGATTTTAACCGGATTTACAGTCGAAGTTGTAGAAAACGGAAATACAGTTGCTACACAAAATTTTAGTGGATCACTGAACGTTTATGAATTAACAAGTATTGACTTCGGTAACTTAACAATTACATCCAACGAATACGAAATTGTAATTACTTCAACTGATGACAATGCTGGCGACAACATCATTTCTCAAACATTAACATTTGCAGGAGAAACAAGTGAGACAGTTACAGTATCTATGCTTACAGACAATTATGCTTCTGAGACGTATTTAGAAATTACAGACGAAAATGGTAATGTTGTTTGGTTTGAAGGAAATGAAGCTATAGCTGGTCAGTATGCTACAGGTAGTGAAGCACCTGCTGCAGATCCAACTACTCCTTTAGCTAATAGCACACAATACGATTGGGAAGTTAGTTTGTTGTCTACAGGATGTTACACGCTTACTGTTGGTGACTATTATGGTGATGGTTTATTCGCATCTCAGTGGGGAGGTACAGACGGAAACTGGTCTTTAAAGGATAACACAGGTGCTATCATAAATCAAATGAGTAGTCCAGAGGTATTTATTGGTACTGATAATGCTAATTTTGAAAATGATCAAGCAGGACAACCTTCTTCTATTGAATTGGTTAATTCATTAGGATTAGAGGTATATCCTAATCCAATAACTAATAATGCAACTTTAGAGTTAACTTTAAATGAAAACTCTAAGGTAAACATGAATATTGTAAACGTTTTGGGTGAAGTTGTTTCTTCTGAAGTTTATCAATTAAATGCAGGCAATAACAAAGTTAATTTTAACGTTAATAACATAGAAAGTGGAATTTACTTTGTGCAATTAAACATCAATGGTTTAAATACTACAAAAAAGATTACTGTTTCTAAATAAATCTAATTTGCAAAACACAAAAAAGGTCAGTAGATTAGCTTATGGTTAATCACTGGCCTTTTTTAATTATTAAAATTTAAAAAATGAAAAAACTAATTATAATTTTTATTGCATCTATTTCTTTCCTAACGTCAAATGCTCAATCTAAATCTTTTCCGAAAATTGATTTAAAAACTCTCGACAATACAATTATGAACACCACTTCATTTAACAATGATGGCAAACTAATGGTTGTTAGTTTTTGGGCAACTTGGTGCAAGCCATGTATCAAAGAACTCACAACAATTGCTGAGGAATATGAAGACTGGCAAGATGAAACAGGAGTTAAAATTATTGCTGTATCTATTGACGACTCAAGAAATATGTCGAAAGTAAAACCTAAAGTGAATGCTGAATTATGGGATTATGAAGTGTATTGTGACCCTAATGCGGATTTGAAAAGAGCGTTAGGAATTAGTACTGTTCCTCATACTTTTATTATAAATGATAATTTAGAAATTTTGTGGCAGCATTCAGGTTATAAAGACGGGGATGAGATCGAGCTGTATAATAAAATTGTAGAACTTTCAAAATAATAATCGATGCAAAAATGGTTATTCCTAATTACTATACTATTTATTGGTTATAATAGTAAAGCTCAACAAAACGAGAATTATGGATCCATCTCTGGTGACTTCAATTTAAATATCCAAAGTTATACCGAAGATTTAAAAATAAATGCCGATGCTGTTGACGAATTTATTTTAATGAATGGATATTCAAATCTAAGATATACGAAAGATAACTTGTTAATAGGAGTAAGGTATGAAAGTTACCTTAATGCTCTTCAAGATTTTGATTCTAGGTTTAATGGTAACGGCATACCATTCAGATTTGCTCAATACTCTGTGAACGATTTAGATATAACCATAGGTAATTTTTACGAGCAATTTGGTAATGGAATAATTTTTAGAAGTTATGAAGAGAAAGCTCTAGGAATAGACAACGCTATGGACGGAATTCGACTAAAATACAGTCCAATCACTGGTCTAACTATTAAAAGCTTCTTTGGAAAACAAAGATTATATTTCGAACAAGGGGAAGGGATAGTAAGAGGTATTGATGCAGAATTAAATTTAAATGAATCCTTCGCTTTACTAAAAAATAGCAAAACAAATGTTTTATTAGGAAGCGGATTTGTCAGTAGATTTCAGCAGAGTAACAATCCAGTATACAACCTTCCTAAAAATGTAGCAGCATATTCTGTTAGATCAACTGTAAATAGAGGTAAAGTTTCTTTTAATAGTGAATATGCGTACAAATTTAATGATCCTGATGGAGGGGTAACTTATAACAATTATGCTCCTGGAACAGCGCTGATGACTAACTTGAGTTATTCTCAAAGAGGATTAGGTATAATATTAGAAGCACACAGAGTGGATAATATGGATTTTCGTTCCCAAAGAGGAGCGACATTAAATGATTTGACTTTATCTTACATTCCAGCTATTACTAAACAACATACCTATACTTTAGCTGCCTTTTATCCATTTTCAACACAGCCTATGGGAGAGCTTGGATTTTTAGGAGAAATAAATTACAACTTAAAGAAAAAAAGTACTCTAGGAGGAAAGTATGGTGCTCTTCTAAC
>JBELHW010000087.1:0-4846 GCA_042091225.1 Cryomorphaceae bacterium
TTAAATCTCAAGCCGTAGATATGTTTCCTCAAACATATCACGTTGAAAATATTGTGTTATTAGAAAAAAGAGAATGTTAAACAAAAGCTTTTGGGAAAAAAAATACCAACAAAATGAAACAGGTTGGAATATTGGCAAAATTTCTTCTCCATTAAAAAACTATTTCGATAATTTAAAGGATAAAAGTTGTAAAATACTTATTCCGGGCTGTGGATATGGTCATGAAGCAAAATACTTGTTAGACCTAGGATTTGAGAATGTCTCTGTTATTGATCTTTCTGCTACTGCAATTAAAACTTTGCATAAAAATGCACCAAATTTCAATAAAAAAAATCTGCACATTTCGGATTTTTTCGAACATAAAAAAAAATACGATTTAATTATTGAACAAACTTTTTTTTGTGCCATTGACCCAACGCTTAGAAATAAATATGTTAGTCATTGCCACCAAATTCTTAATAAAGAAGGAAAAATAACTGGCTTATTTTTTAATAAAGATTTTGGTAATGATCACCCTCCATTTGGAGGATCGAAAGAGGAATATCTAAATTTATTTCAAAAAAAATTCATGATAAATACTTTAAAAGTTGCTGAAGACTCTATTGAATCTAGAAAAGGTACTGAACTTTTTTTTGAATTTCAAAAATTTTAAAAACGTATCTTAGCCTAATATTTTCATTTTATGAGCAGAACAAAAGTTTTAGAACAAAATCAAATAGAACAAAAAATCATTAGAATGGCTTGGGAAATTTATGAGCAAAATTTTAATGAATCGGAAATTGTAATAGCTGGTATCCAATCGCAAGGATATATTTTAGCACAAAGAATTTCTAAACAGCTCACTAAAATATCATCTTTAGACGTAAAACTAATAAAACTCGAGTTAGACAAAAAAGATCCCTTGTCAAAAGAAATTGTCGTAGAAAATCATCCAGAATTAAAAGACAAAATTGTAGTTTTAGTAGATGATGTTTTAAATTCTGGTAAAACATTAATGTATAGCTCTAAATATTTCTTAAACCATGAGGTAAGAAAACTTATGACTGCAGTTTTAGTAAACAGAAATTATAGGCAATTTCCTATAAAAGCAAATGTGGTTGGCGTCTCTTTATCTACAACAATGCAAGAACATGTTACTGTAGATTTAGGAAATGACGAATCTGTATTTTTAGACTAAATATTTAGACACTTCGTATCATCTCAGTGTGTGGAATACCATCTTCTAAATATTCTTTATCAGTAGATTTAAAATCAAATTTTTGATAAAAAGATAATAGATGGGATTGAGCAGAAATTCTTATATCTGTATTTCCATATATTGATTCTGTGTAAGCAATTCCTTTATTTACAACTTCTAGCCCCAAAGCTTTCCCCCTGTAAGCTATATCTGTTACAATTCGCCCAAAAGAAACCTCTTTATAACTAATTCCAGGAGCAACAATTCTTAAATAAACAATCAATTGATTTTTGACATTAAACCCCATAACATGATGAGAGTAAATATCTTTATCATCAGCATCCTGATAAGGACAATCTTGTTCTACAACAAATACTTTCTGACGTAAAATCATTATTTGATGAAGCTCTTTTTTCGAAAGATCATCGTAACTACAAATTTTCCATTTAACAATCATATTGGTAATTTTATAATTTTAAACTCAATCCAATAATAAACCTTCTTTTTTGCAAAGGACCATAAGCGTAAGAGGTATCAAAATCTTCACCAAAAGGATTTTGCCAATCTATTAAAGGAGTATCTTGAGTATAATTGAAAATATTTTTAATGCCACAATAAAAAGAAAAACTTGAAGAAAATTCTTTTTTAATTTGTAGATGATGTTGAGCAAACCATGGAGAAATTTCATCATTTTCAAAAGAAATGTCATATTTCGGAAGATGCATAGGTCCCGTAAGTTTTCCAATCCAACTAAATGAAAAATCATTAATGGAATAACCTACAGAAAAAATAGAAGAAAATACTGGAGCAAACAACTCATCATCTCTTTCATTTTGAAATATAGAATAAGCATCTAAAAAAGTACCTCCAATGCTAAAATTTAAATTATTTTCAAAATTTTGTTGTATGCTAAAAGCTAATCCTTTAGAAATTGCATAGCCTTCTAAGTTATCATAAACAATTAGGTTAGAAGAAATATCATAATTAGGTGTTATTTTATTTGTGAAATAAGTGTAAAAAACATCAAAATCAATAGATCCAGAACTTAAACCTAAAGTATAAATGTGGTTAATGTTTAAATTAAAATTATAAGATTGCTCAGGTTGTAATTCATCTAAAACTTTAACTTCTCTTGAGCCTGTCAAAAAAGCATGATCTTCTGTAAATAAATTGACAATTCTAAAGCCTGTACCTCCATTAATTCTTAAGAATGTGTATGTTCCTAAATTTTGTTTAATATTTAATCTAGGTGAAAAAATATTGCCATGATCTTTATGGCGATCTAAACGTGTACCGATTAAAATACTTAAATCTTTATTAATAGAAATTTCATCTTGTATAAAAATTGCAGGAATAAATTTCTTATCATTAATTAATGCTAAAGTACTATCAACAAAAGTCTGATAACGATGTGTGTAACCCATTACTAAATCATGATTATATCCAATCTTTTTATTCCATATAAAATTTGCAAAATATATATTTTGTAGAGCCTCAAACTTAGTGCTTCCATAATAGCTATCTTGATAATGATAACTATATGAGGCATCAATTTTAAAATTATTAATAAATGGTAAAGAATATGAAGTAGATAGTTCAAACCTATCTGTTAATATACTTTCACCATATTGAATAGAATCACCACGAATTTTATTTTCAAACCAATCTTTAGTACCTCCACTCCTATCTTCGTTATATGCTTTTAATGAAAAAGAGAATACCTTCTTATCTTTTCGACTAAAAGACCATTTATTAAATAAAGAAATCCGTTGAGATAAAGGAACATCACTAAAAGTATCGTTATTGTTATCAATAAATTGATTAAGATTATAATAATTTCCACTTAACATTATTTTAAATCTGCTAGTTTTAGGAGAGAAAGCAAAATCAATATTTTTCTCTAAATCAGAACTTAAATAACTATCAATTTCAAAATTAGATATATCCTCAGGATTTTTAGTTATTACATTTATTACTCCAGCAACTGCTTCTGTTCCGTAGAGAGTGGAAGAAGGTCCTTTAATTATTTCGATTTGCTTAATTAATGAGGTAGGAATTCCGTTTAATCCATAAACCGTAGCAAGAGAACTAACTATTGGCATACCATCTATTAAAACTAAAGTATAAGGACCTTCCATTCCATTAATATGAATATCATTTGTACCACAAACACCACAATTAACTTGTTGCTGAATTCCATTAACATTTTCTATTACTTCCATTAAATTAGAAGAAGTTGTTTTCTTCAAAAATTTTGAAGTAAGGACATCAATCTTAACAGGCGAATTGAGTAAAAACGATTCTTTTAAAGTACCACTAACTACCACCTGATCTAAATTGATTGAAGATGGTATAAGATCGATATTTAAAAAAACTTCATCCGAATTAATTTCTAACTTTTTTTTCCATTTTTTATACCCTAATGCTGAAACCTTTATTTCATAAACACCTTTTTCAATATTCTCTATAACAAATTTCCCATCCAAATCAGAAGTTGTTCCTTTTATAAAATTATTAATAGAAATATTTGCATAAGCAACAACACCAGAATCTGTGCCTAGCACTATACCTCTAACCGATTGACCATCTACACCTTGGCTCAAAAGAAAGAAAATAAATAGATAGAAAAATCTCACTTACTTATAAATTACGCAAATATAACACCTATTTTTAGTCTTACCTAAAAATTTAATTAGTTAAATAAAATTTGTAATTTTGAGCCATGGTTACTTTAGCAGAAGAAAATTATTTAAAAGCAATATTAAAACTTTCTGAGAATGGCAGTATAGCAGTATCTACTAGTGCTATTTCAAACGAGTTAAACACAAAAGCTTCTTCAGTTACAGACATGATTAAAAAACTAACTGAAAAAAAACTAGTTATTTATCAACCTTATTTCGGAGTAAAGTTAAACAAAGAGGGTTATTCGACTGCTATTGAAATAGTCAGAAAGCATCGCCTTTGGGAAGTATTTTTAGTTGATAAATTAAAATTCCAATGGGACGAAGTGCATGAAGTAGCAGAGCAACTTGAACATGTTAAGTCTAAAAAATTAACTGATTTGTTAGATGCTTTTTTAGGTTTTCCACAACACGACCCACACGGAGATCCTATTCCTAATAAAGATGGTTTATTCCCAAAGTTATTCTCTACTCCATTAAGCGATTTAAACAAAAAAGATTTTGGATCGGTTATAGGCGTTTGTCAGGATAATCCTGAATTTCTAAAATATTTAGATAGCCTAAACATTAATATCGGAACAAAAATCAAAGTACTCGAAAAAATTGAATTTGATGCTTCGTTTGAAATCGAAATAGATAAAAAAAGAAAACATATTAGCTCAGAAGTAGCTAAAAACATATTAATAAAACTAAAATAATGACAGATATTTATAATTGGTTTATAATTCAAAACCCAATAATTCAAGCTTTATTAGCAGGTCTTTTTACTTGGGGACTTACTGCACTAGGTGCAGCATTAGTAGTGTTTTTCAACAAAACAAATCGTAAACTTTTAGACTCTTCCTTAGGATTTACTGGAGGAGTAATGATTGCAGCAAGCTTCTGGTCTCTACTCTCTCCAGCTATTGCTTATGTAGAGATGCAAAACGAAATGGGTCTGTCTAATTTACCCAAATGGTTCCCTCCTGCAATTGGTTTCTTTTTAGGT
>JBELHW010000088.1:0-4888 GCA_042091225.1 Cryomorphaceae bacterium
CTTCTAATCTTTTCCATTCTTCCTGCTCGCTAATTACTTTTGAACTAGGGTTTGAAGAAGCTGCACCAATATCGATTATAGAAGCTCCTTCATCTAGCATATTCCTGACTTGTTCGATAGACTCTTTTAGTGATTTATACTTGCCGCCATCATAAAATGAATCATCGGTAATGTTTAAAATTCCCATTACTTTTGGTGTTGATAAATCCAATTTTTTTGAACCTGATTTTAATTGGAAATTATTAATTTTATGGTGCATATTATAACATTATCAATTCTATGATCAATACAATCCGTGAATACGATGAAGCAATGTCCAAATGTAAGGATATTTTCACTAAAAAAATGAAGGATTATGGTGCCGCTTGGAGAATTCTAAGACTTTCTTCATTGACTGATCAAATATTTATTAAAGCTCAACGTATTAGAAGTATTGAAATGAAAGGGCATCAAAAAGTAGATGAAGATATTTCAAATGAATTTATAGGAATTGTTAACTACTCAATTATAGCTCTAATACAGCTTGAAAAAGGAGTAGTTGATCAGCCTGATATGGAAAATAAAGAAGTTAATGACTTGTATGATCTTTTTTATAATAATGCCAAAACATTAATGGAGTCAAAAAACCACGATTATGGTGAGGCTTGGAGAGAAATGAGAGTTTCATCATTAACTGATTTGATTTTGCAAAAATTATTAAGAGTAAAACAAATAGAAGATAATAAGGGAAAAACTCTTATTTCTGAAGGTATAGGTGCTAATTATTACGATATGATTAATTACGCTATTTTTTCACTAATTAAATTAAAATAAACTATGAAAATTTTAACTTTTTTTTCTAGAATAGTAGTAGGAATACTATTTATAATTTCAGGGCTTATAAAAGCTAATGACGCTTTAGGTTTTTCATATAAATTAGAAGAGTATTTTTCTGCTGATGTTTTAAATTTAGAATTTTTAATTCCTTTTGCATTTATTTTAGCAGCAGCGATATGTGTTGTTGAAATTGTTTTGGGTATAATGGTACTTATTGGGTCTAGAGCAAAATTTTCTTCTTTGCTTTTAATGGCAATGATATTGTTTTTCACATTCTTAACTTTCTACTCTGCTTATTTTGATAAAGTTACTGACTGTGGATGTTTTGGTGATGCTATAAAATTAACTCCTTGGGGCTCTTTTAGAAAAGATATTATTTTACTGTTTTTTATCACCATTTTGCTCATTGAGAATAAAAATATAAAGTCGATGCTTTCAATAAAAAAAGAAAACATGCTTATTGCGATTGTTACTTTTTTCTCCGTTGCTTTTGTTTACCACACCTATAATCATCTTCCAATTAAAGATTTTAGGCCATATGCGATTGGAAATAATATAAGTGAAGGAATGAAGACTTGTACTGAGTTAGGTCTTCCATGTACTGAAGAAGCCTATTTTTATACTGTTAAAGAAAAATCAACGGGAGAGGAGTTAGAAATTCTTTCTACAGAATATCAAGAAAATTGGGAAAATTACGATTTTGTTTCAAGTACTGACAAAACAATTATTCTACAAGAAGGATACGAGCCACTAATTAACGACTTTAGTATTTCATTAAATGATGTTGATTATACTTCTTCAATTTTAGATCAAGACAACGCTCTTCTATTAATTTGTTATAACATAAATAAAACTGACGATGGATCTTTTGAAGAAATAAACAAACTTTATGGTTCTATAATCGGAGATTCTTTAGCTACTTTCAATGCTCTTTCAGCTTCTGGATTAGATGATTTAAAAACCTTCAAAGAAAAAAATAATGTAAAGTTTGATTTTTATTTCACAGACGAAACAACTCTTAAAACAATTGTTAGGTCCAATCCAGGATTAGTTCTTTTAAACAAAGGAACAGTAGTTGGTAAATGGCATTTAAATGATTTACCTGATTACGAAGAAATTAAAAATCATTTTATTAATTAATTTTGATTTCATTCGTCTTTAAAAGAATTTCATACAGCGCTTTAGTCATGCTAGGAGTATTGACTATTGTATTTTTTCTTTTTAATATATTACCAGGTGATCCTGCAAGAATGATGTTAGACCAAAGAGAAGATCAAGAGCAATTACAAAATATACGTGAAAAGTATGGTTTTAATCTACCGCTTTATAAGCAATACTTTTATTACGTTAATGATGTAATGCCATTATCTATTCATCATAACGGATCAGATTCATTTACTAATTTAGCCAACAAAAATTATAGTTTCGTAGCTCTTTTTAGTTTTAACTCTTATAAACTTGTTTTAAAGAAACCTTTTTTAAGAGATTCGTTTAAAAAAACTGGAATATCTGTAAATAAAATTATTGCAGATGCTTTACCAAATACTATTTTATTAGCTACCACCTCTATTTTACTTGCTCTTTTTATTGGTTTGTTTGTAGGAGTTTTGTCTGCAGTATTTAAAGATAGTTTATTAGATAATTTGTCTCTTATTTTTGGAGTATTAGGGATGTCAGTTCCTTCTTTTTTCTCTGCAATTGTTATTGCTTGGATTTTTGGTTTCTTACTTTCTGACATTACAGGTTTAAATATGACAGGTAGTTTATACTCAGTTGATGATTATGGTAGAGGAGAATATCTAAATTTGTCTAATTTAATCTTACCAGCTCTTACATTAGGAATTCGTCCTTTAGCCGTTATTATTCAGCTTACTAGAAGTACTGTTTTAGAAACCTTGTCTAAAGATTACGTTCGAACTGCCAAAGCAAAAGGTTTAAGTTTTGTTAGAGTATTAAAAAAACATGTTCTGAAAAACTCTCTTAATCCAGTTGTTACAGCTGTTTCAGGTTGGTTTGCTAGTTTGTTGGCAGGAGCCGTTTTTGTAGAATATATTTTTGCTTGGAACGGACTAGGAAAAGAAATAGTTGAAGCATTAAATAATTTAGATTTGCCTGTTGTTATGGGATGTGTGCTTACCATAGGCTTTATGTTTGTGATTATTAATATTTTAGTAGATATAATATACGGATTTTTAGATCCGAGAATAAGAATTAAATAAAATGAGAAAAAAAGTAGTAGCAGGAAATTGGAAAATGAATAAAAATTTAGAGGATGGAATTCAATTATCATCAGAATTAAATAAATTTTTAAACGATTCTCCTCAAAATGTAGAAGTTATCTTAGGTGTACCCTTTATTCATTTAGCATCGGTTAATGAAATAGAAAATAAAAAAATTCATATTTCGGCTCAAGATTGTAGCACAAATGACTTTGGAGCATTTACTGGAGAAATTTCTGCTTCAATGATTAAATCAACAGGAGCTAGTTATGTTATTATTGGTCACTCCGAAAGAAGAATGTACCACAACGAATCTAACAACGACTTAGCCAAAAAAATTAATCAATCTTTGTTGAGCGGTTTAAAAGTAATTTTTTGTTGTGGAGAGTCTTTGTCAGAAAGAGAGTCTAAATCTCATTTTAATTTAATAGAAAGGCAACTAGATGAGTCTTTGTTTCATCTTTCTGACTATGAAATGGAAGAGGTTGTTATAGCTTACGAGCCAATTTGGGCAATAGGAACTGGAGTTACTGCATCGTCGCAACAAGCTCAAGAAATGCATCAATTTATAAGAAAATTGATAGAACAAAAATATGGAAATCAAATTGCTAATAAAACACCTATTTTATATGGTGGAAGTTGTAAACCATCTAACGCTAAAGATTTGTTTTCCAAACAAGATGTTGATGGGGGTTTAATTGGTGGTGCTTCCTTAAGTTCAGATGATTTTAGTAAAATTATTAAATCGTTTTAATGCGTTTTTTTCAAATTAATTTAAAATTTAATCCTATTGATCCATGGTCAGAGATTTTAATAGCTTTTTTATCAGAGTTGAACTTTGATAGCTTTGAAGAAACAGAAATAGGATTAAAGGCATTTATTGATGAAAATCAGTTTTCTGAAGATGCTTTTCAGAAGGTTTTAAGTCGTATTGAATTAGATGTAGAGTACGAAATTCAAAGTTTAAAAAACGAAAATTGGAATTCTAAATGGGAGTCTAGCTTTGAGCCAGTAATTATTGATGATCAATGTGGCGTTAGAGCTTCTTTTCATCCTTCACTAAATGTGAAACATGAAATTGTAATTACACCTAAAATGTCATTCGGAACTGGGCATCATTCTACTACATACGGAATGATGAAAAAAATGTTGGACTTGAATTTTAATAGTAAGAAAGTATTAGATATGGGATGCGGTACTGCTGTACTAGCTATTCTAGCAAGTAAATTAGGAGCAAATAAAGTATTGGCTATAGATATAGATGAATGGGCTTTTAAAAATTCTATTGAAAACATCAAAATTAATGAGCTTGATAATATAAAAATAATTCAAGGAGGCAGTTCGTTAATCAAAGAAACTTACGATATCATATTAGCTAATATAAATAGAAATGTCTTGTTAAACGATATGGCTAAATACTCTAGGGCTTTAGGTGATAATGGCAACTTACTTTTAAGTGGTTTTTATCAAGAAGATCTCCCTTTAATAACCAATAAATGTAAACAGTTTGGTTTAGAGTATAAAAATAATACACATCACAATAATTGGGTGACAGCTCATTTTCAAAAAAAACTTTAAAAATGAAAAAAATAATTTTTTTGCTTACAGTCCTTTTTACTACCTCTGTTTATTCTCAATCTAAAAAGATTAAGTCTTTTACCGAAGAAAGTAATGTATTTATTGAAGAGTTAAATGAATTTATGCTTGGTTCCTCTAGCGAGGAAGTAAGTAAATTTATGAAAGGGTTTACAAAAGAGTGGAAAAAAGGAATTTACGATGGCAAGAAAAAAGATATATATGATATTTCTAATGCACTTCTGAAAAAAAGAAAAAGAGCTTCTCACTTCTTTACC